>CAYFXP010000545.1:0-6203 GCA_964346935.1 uncultured Syntrophobacterales bacterium | reverse complement strand
GTGTTATATCAGGAAGAAACAGGTTCAGTTTCTTAGGAGATACTACGCCGGCCTGAGAGGTTAATAGGGAAAGAACGGAAGGACGTCTACCTCAGATGACAAGCCACGTAGTGCTGGTTGCCGATGTCCCTCAGTTTTGGAACGATGGTATCGCACTCTTCTCGTCTGTAGCGACACCGGGTGTGAAAATGACAACCCGAGGGGCGGTTAGTGGGAGACGGAACATCCCCCTCGAGGATGATACGCTGCTTCTTCTCCTTGGGGTTTGGTTCGGGCACTGCTGAAATGAGGGCTTCCGTATAGGGATGAAGTGGATTGCCGTAAAGTTCTCTATCAACTGCTGATTCCACGATCCTTCCCAGGTACATCACCGCGATCCGGTCACATATATGTTCCACGACGGCCAAGTCATGGGCAATTATGATATAAGAAAGTTGAAATTCCTCTTGGATATCCTCAAGTAAGTTAATGACCTGAGCCTGGATAGAGACGTCCAATGCGGATACAGGCTCATCAGCAATGATCAGTTTTGGGTTTAGAGCCAAAGCCCTTGCTACTCCTATCCTTTGCCTTTGACCCCCACTGAACTCATGAGGATACTGCGATCGCTGTTCGGGTTTCAACCCCACCTTTTCCAAAAGGTACGAGATCCTTGCCTCCCTTTCCGCCGCGGAGTGAACCCGAAAGATATCCAGCGGCTCCCCAACGGTCTGACCCAAGGTCTTCCTGGGATCCAACGAGGCGTAAGGGTCTTGAAATATGATCTGCATATCCCTTCGAATGTACCGTAGTTCATCTTTTCCCAGTGCACATATATCTTGCCCGTCGAAGATTACTTTTCCAGCGGTAGGTTCGATCAACCGCAAGATTGCCCTGGCCGTCGTCGACTTACCACAGCCACTTTCGCCTACCAATCCTAAACTCTCCCCCTTGTTTAAGGAAAAACTCACACCATCCACGGCATAGACGTACCCAACAATTTTGGAGAAGACCCCTTTCTTTATGAGAAAATATTTCTTTAAATCAATAATATCCAGCAAGGGGTTGGCCATATCTTATCCCTATCCTACAACTCACATTTTCCTTAGCCAACAACTGCAAAAATGTCCGTCTCCAATTCTTTGCAGTTGCGGCTGCCTTTCCCGGCAAATATCCATGGTATGAGTGCATCTGGTGGAGAATTTACATCCCTCAGGTAGGGCATAAACGGATGGGACGATTCCCGGAATTTCCTGTAAACGTTCCTTCCGCGCCTTCGCCTTACTTCCGAGGCGGGGGATCGACTTCAATAATCCCTGGGTATACGGATGCTGGGGGGTTTCGAAGATCGTATTCGTATCCGCCTCCTCCACAATCTTCCCTGCATACATCACGATCACCCTTCTCACCATCTCAGCTATTACTCCCAGATCATGGGTAATGAGAATAATGGCCATTCCCAGTTCCTCTTGCAGCTTTGACATGAGGTCTAAGATTTGGGCCTGTATGGTCACATCAAGGGCGGTAGTGGGCTCATCGGCAATCAAAATCTCTGGGTTGCAAGAAAGGGCCATGGCGATCATCGCCCTTTGCCTCATCCCTCCGCTCAGTTCGTGAGGATATCTTCTGACACATTCTTCGGGGTTGGGAATATTCACCAGCTTTAACATTTCCGCCGCCTTGTCAAGGGCCATCCTTCTATTCAAACCTTGATGCAATCTGATCGCTTCGGTGATCTGGTTGCCAATGGTGAAGACCGGATTTAAGGAGGTCATCGGTTCTTGAAATATCATGGAGATCCGATTTCCCCGAATTCTCTCCATCTCCCTTTCGGGGAGATCCAATAGGTTTCGTCCCCGGAATAAGATCCTTCCTCCAATGATCTTTCCCGGGGGAATCGGTATCAACCGCAGTATGGAAAGGGCTGAAACGCTTTTCCCACACCCCGATTCCCCAACGATACCAAGGGGTTCTCCCTTTAGGAGACGATAGCTTATTCCATCCACGGCCTTGGCGACCCCTTCGGGGATAAAAAAATATGTTCTCAAATCTTTTAGGTCCAATACGGTTTCTTCCAGGGTATCCATTTTAAAACGTATTCATGTGGATATGATGAAACGGTCGGTATTTTCCATTCTAAGGGACAAGGATTAACCCACGGGACTGTATTTTACCTATTTTTATCCAGAGAAGCAAAGGCTCTGGAGCTTCCTTATGATGTGGATCGATGTATTTCTTAGGGTGGATTCTGAGTTCCCCCACCTATGTGCATGAGGTGAACGCTCGAACATTGGGGTACACAGGGGTACAAAGATTTCTTGACATTGGCGTTTTTTTAAATTATGAAGTTTTTGTAATCTCAAGGATTTTTGCAACGGCCGGTACTAATTAAAGGAAAGGAGGTGGAGTCAAACTTAGCGCATGAGACATCGATCATTCAAAGGACCAAGAAAGGAGGGGGGAATATGAAAGACAAAATTATCATCGATGGAAAGGAGGTCGACCGAAGAACCTTTTTGAAAATAGCGGGAACCGCGGCCGGATCTATGTTGTTGACGGCTTCTTTTCCAGGAGTTTTAGAGGCTACCAAAGGCAAAGGGGAATACCTCTTTGAGAAGGTAACCATGTCTCGAGGTGAGGAACCACTAACCCTCGATCCCGATATGGCTGACGTGAGGGGGGAGTTAATCGTATCCTTGCACATGTTTGACAGGCTGATTACCAGAGATCGGGAGACCATGAAGATCGTCCCGCAGCTGGCCACTGGGTGGGAGATAGTGAACAAAAGCAACTGGCGGTTTAAATTGAGGCAGGGGGTTAAGTTCCATGACGGAACCGAATTTGATGCTGAGGATGTCAAATTTACCATGGACCGAATCATCGACCCCGAGGTTGCCTCCCCTCAGCGGGCGAGTTTCAGAGGCCTGAAAGAAACGGTGGTGATAGACAAGAGAACGGTTGAGCTCAGATTCGATAAATTCTTTCCCATCCTGACTTCCCAGCTCTATCTCGCCGGATACCCGGTCTCTAAGGAATGGTGTCAGGGAAAGAGCTTGGAATGGATATCGCAGCATCCCATCGGCACTGGGATTTACAAATTCGTGGAATGGGTGAGGGGAGACAAGATCGTGATGGAGGCAAACAATGACTATTGGGGGAAGCTCAAGGCCCCATCCAAGTATTTGATCTGGAAGTGGATTCCTGAAGTAGCCACAAAGATCGCCGCCCTCAAGACTGGGGAGATAGATGTTGCCAATAACATTCCTCCGGAAGACATACCTGCTCTGGAGAAAGACCCCAACACCAAGGTCGCCTTTTCCCCCACTATGAGGGTCATGTTCGTCTACTTGAGAACCGATCGAGACAGCCCTCTGAAGAATAAGAAGGTGAGGCAGGCCCTGAACTATGGGGTGAATAAGGAGGAGATCTGCAAGACCATTGCCATGGGTTACGAGACCCCCTTACACGGCCAACCCTTGACCGAGGCTCATTTCGGGTTCAACCCGAATATCAAGGGTTATCCCTATGACCCAGATAAGGCCAAGAAATTGTTGAAGGAGGCTGGCTATCCCAATGGATTCAAGGTAAAATTTGGATGTCCCATAGGTAGGTATCTCAAGGACCAGGAGGAGGGGGTAGCTGTAGCCGGCTATTTGAGGGAAATAGGCATCGATGTGGACTTCCAGCCGGAGAAGTGGACCATTTACTGGCCAAAGGTCAAGAAGAAAGATCCTCCTTGGGATATGATGTTGTATGGCTGGGGGGGGTATAGTACCTTTGATCCGGAGGGGACAATTCCCTACCTGATCGAAACCGGGGGGCCCTTAGCGCGATATAGCCATAAGGAGGTTGACGCGCTGGCGAAGCAGGGAAGGGAAGAGTCAGATGTGAAGAAACGGGAAAAGATATACCACAAGATGATGCAAATTCTCCACGACGACCCCCCCATGATCTACTTGGTGAGACACGCAGACATGCACGGCTATCGATCCAGAATCAAGTTCAGAGCCAGGCCCGATGAGCTGATGTCGGCAAGGGATATCAGCAAACCGTGAAAGGGTAACTTCGTATACCATTCCATTCCCACCGGATCCCCTCTCACTGAGGGGTTCCGGTGGGTTCGTCATCTTATCCATAATGGCCTCCTATACCATTAAACGGTTGTTCGAGGGAATCATTGTCCTATTTGGGGTTTCCGTCTTCGTCTTCATCCTCCTTTACGTATGTCCCGGGGATCCAGCGGCGATGATGGCTTCCGAAACCGCAACGCAGGAGACCCTCGAGTTCTTCCGAGAGCGGTTTGGCCTGAATCAACCCCTCCACCTCCAATACCTGAATTTCATCAGGGATTTAGCGTATGGCAACTTAGGCATTTCCTTTCAGTTTCGGGAGCCCGTCATAAAAATCATCATGGAGCGGATTCCAGCAACGGTAGAACTCGCCGTCGTGGCCACGCTCATCTCCATCTTCTTATCAATACCCCTAGGCATCGTATCAGCGATAAAGAGGAAGACCCCTGTGGATCTCTTCGTAAACGTAATAGCCCTATTCGGAATCAGCACCCCCATCTTCTGGTTGGGAATTATGTATATCCTCGTCTTTGCGGTTGCCATGGGCTGGTTTCCCGTTTTCGGCAGGGGAGAGCCGCTCCTCGCTGCCGTCTTGGTGGCAGTGAAAACCGGAAATTTTGTCCCTCTAATCGACAGCACCAGGCATCTAGTGCTACCCAGTTTTACCTTAGGATCCTACTACACCGCCCGGGTAATGAGGCTGACCCGAAACGAGATGTTAGAGGTACTCAATGAGGCTTACATCCAGACCGCCAAAGCAAAGGGGCTATCACGTCGGGTGGTCATATTCAAGCACGCGCTGAGGAACACCCTGATACCCATCGTTACTGTTCTGGGCCTACAATTCGGGACCCTGCTGGGAGGCGCGGTGATTAGCGAGACGGTCTTCTCCTGGCCCGGCCTAGGGAGACTTTTTATCCAGGCTATCTCCCATTGGGATTTTCCCATCATAAGGGTTGAGATCATGCTGCTGGCAGCCACCTTTGTGGTGATTAATCTCTGCGTCGATATTATGTACGTCTATATAAACCCAAGGATCAAGTATGATTAACTCCCTCAAGAGAAGTCTTAAGGGAAATCTTACGGCCACGGTGGGATTGGTTATCATCGCGGGGGTTATATCGGTAATGATATGTGCGCCCTACCTGGCTCCCCATGATCCGGAAAAGATGTCGCTCAGGGATAGGCTCCGTCCTCCGTACGGCTTTCAGGGAAGCAGCATAAAATACCTGTTAGGTACCGACGGAAATGGAAGGGATATCCTGAGTAGGATTATGTATGGGACCCGGGTCTCGGTCACCATTGGGGTTCTCAGTTCACTCTTTGCCGCGATATTTGGCACCATAATGGGCTTGATCGCTGGATATTACGGCGGCCGCATTGATGAGATTATCATGAGGATCGGGGATATCATGCTGGCTTTTCCGGCCATTGTACTGGGAATCGTTATCGTCGCCGTGCTGGGCCCAGGCCTGATGAACCTGGTTATCGCCCTCTCACTATACATCTGGGTGTGGTTTGCCCGAACCATCAGGGGCGAAGTGCTGCACGTAAGGGAGATCGAATATGTGGAGGCCAGCCGTGCCTGCGGCGCGAGCGATCTCCGTCTTATTGTGAGTCACATCCTTCCCAATACCATAAGTGCAGGCATAGTCCTGGGAACCATGGAGATAGGCCATCTTATCATTTTGGAGACGGCTCTAAGCTTTTTCGGTATGAGCGGCATGACCTTATCATGGGGCTACGACATCGCCTTGGGGAGAAAATATCTGGCCACAGCCTGGTGGACTGCCACCATACCCGGGCTCGCCTGTTTTGTGAGCGTTATGGGTTTCAACTTAGTGGGAGATTGGCTGAGGGATAGCCTTGATCCCAAGACCTATTAACATCCCCCTATTGATCCCCTATTGATCCAAATCAAAGGATATCCTGAAAGAGAGGGTAGGAGGGGCAGCTTTATCGGTATGTCATGCCACCGCTTTTCCAGCCCTCCCTATTGCCGATAAAATCCAATACAGGCTCGCGACGCCTTCCACTAATGCGGCTCTGGAGAGATGTTCATCGGAACCATGTTGGTTGTTATCAGGTTGGGCGAGGGGAAACCAAATAGTCGGCAGCCCGAGGATATCCTGGAAGAGGTTATTGCCGAGACTC
>CAYFXP010000544.1:0-3006 GCA_964346935.1 uncultured Syntrophobacterales bacterium | reverse complement strand
CAAAAAGAACCGAAGCGAAGGGGCAAGGGTGTTCTCTCGAGAAAAACAGGACCCCTTATGAAATCAAAAGCTTATAAAAATCCTGTCAATAAAAGTCCGGAAACTCCGGGTATATTTATGGTTTCTTAGAACTGTTGGATATGTCCAGCATTTTGCGAGGATTATTGGTCGTCATTATTCTTATTTCCTCGGCTGAACAGCCGAGTTCTTCTAGGAGATACAGGAGATAAATGAACGACTCAAGGGGGGAGGGATTATATAGCTGCCCCGCGTCCGTTGCAGCTATGCAGCGTTCAGGGCCTACCGATTCTAGGCTGGCCTTCAGGTAATCGAGATCCCCGAAGGCAGTTCCTTCCCAGTTGGGAAACCGTTTGATGTTTCGTAACCGGGAAATAGGCATAAACTTAACAAGGCAGTGTTCGATGAGCGCCCCCAAGTCGGCCATCTCTCTTTGTTCTTCGGGTGTAGCCATTACCGGGCTACCGGTAGCATGGGTGACGACAATCCTCTTTACTGAAGCATCCCGGGCGAGGCGAATCAGGCGTATGCTTTCCGCGGGCGCGGTATGGCCCGTTTTCAGCACCATATTGCGTTCTGCAATTATCTTGAGGATTTGGGCCAGTCCTGGTACCGGTTGGCCGTCGCGAAAGATCGCCACTCCTTGATCCTCAGACAGCCCCCGTAATCGAACTTCGTGGAGGGAATCGAATACCGGCATCTCCACGACCCGGTTAGTAGGATCGGCCTTCGAGAAATGGTCGACTGCGGAGGGATTCAGCCCTTCCGTGCTTTTGCCAAGGGTGAACGATGGATAGAGGAACTTTCGACTTAACTGTTTGTTGGCTACATGACATGCTCCCTGACTCGTGCCGAATAAATTCTTGATCACGAGGGCGCTCATTCCCGCCGAGGAAGCCTCTTCAGCTATTTCGACAAGGTTCCGACGATAGCCCTCTCCCTCCTGGGAGTGAAGATGGAAGTCAACAGCACCCTGCAAGTTTTCACGTATTGATTTCGGCAATTGCTTGGTGTATGGGTTTATGGGATGCATAGTCCCGGTTCTTATGTCACCTTTGGTGGGTACCATAGATCTCAGCCCACGTCAAATACGGACGGGCTGGTCCTTCCCTTGGGTAAATATCAGTCTCAGGAGGTTTGCGCGGGTTAACCCAAACAGGTATTTTGAACGGTCGTGGCAATATGGCCTATCCCGTTGAAATCCAGGGTTCCCTGAAAAAAGTAGAGGCTTCGAGGAACCGCCGCAGAGGGCAGAGTTTCCCCCGTTTGAATTTGGCGGAAAAAGCCCTGCTGTTGGAGACGTACCATCCTGACTTTCGCCTTGCTGAGAAAAGGGAGATCACGATCGGGCCCAATAAGGGAGGCGTGGCCCCAAGGGAATTGGTTGACCTTTTGGAATCCCCCAGTCAATTGGTCCCCGAGGCCATTGACCTGACAGGGGTAGAGCGCAAGACCGATGTGCTGGTAATCGGAAGCGGTGGGGCGGGAGTAACTGCCGCCCTGACGGCTAAGGAACATGGGGCCGAGGTTTTACTGACGACAAAATTGAGACTGGGCGATTCCAACACGATCATGGCTGAGGGGGGGATAGCTGCAGCGATGTTGCCTGATGACTCCCCCCTCATCCATTACGTCGACACAATGGTGGGGGGGAGGGGGAAAAATACTCCCGAGTTGGTTGAGGCATTGGTGAACGATGCGCCCTTCATCGTGGAATGGCTGACCAGCTTGGGTGTTAACTTCGACCGGCTTCCGGACGGCGCGTACTATGCCCATATGCCGGCGGGGCATTCCCGGCGGAGGTCCCACTCGGTAAAGGACCTCACGGGATTGGAATTCATGCGGGTTCTCTGCGACGAAGTGCGCAATCAGCAAATCGATGTCTTGGAGTTTAGTCCTGCCGTTGAGCTTTTGTTGGACGATCAGGGGCAGTGTGCGGGAGCTGTTCTGTTCGATTTCGACACGGAGCAGTATTTTCCCGTTGAGGCCAAGGCCACCATACTCGCCACGGGGGGTATGGGGAGACTACACCCGCAGGGATTCCCGACGTCCAATCACTATGGTGCTACCGCCGATGGGTTGATAATGGCCTATCGGGCGGGAGCACCGTTGCTGTACATCGATTTCGTCCAGTACCATCCCACAGGGGTTGCCTGGCCAGAGCAGATGCTGGGCCTTCTCGTGTCCGAGGCAGTGCGAGCCCAGGGGGCACAGGTGGTTAACGCCGATGGGGAGATATTTGTCGATCGGTTGGAGACAAGGGATGCGCTTTCCGCCGCGATCATCCGGGAATGCGGGGAGAGGGGCAGAGGGGTTCTGACTCCAACGGGCATGGTGGGAATTTGGCTGGATACCCCCCTCATTGACTTGATGGGAGGAGCGGGAACCTTCATGAGAAGGTTTGCCGGAATCCAGGGCCGATTCAAGAAATACGACATCGATCCCATCCATGAACCCATTCTGATCTATCCTACCCAGCACTACCAAAACGGGGGGATAGGGGTGAACATAAATAGTGAGACTGATATTCCCAATCTCTACGCGGCCGGGGAGGTTGCAGGAGGCGTCCACGGCCATAACCGATTGGGTGCTAACTCACTGGTGGATATCTTTGTCTTTGGGCGCCGTTCGGGGATACACGCGGCGCAAAAGGTCAGAGGGGCCGAGATTGGGAAATTATCCCTGGAGCATGTCAGAGCCTACAGCAAGTCATTAATGGAAGCGGCAATTTCCTCGCAGACATCCTCCCCTATGCTCCTTCCAGACTACCGGTATGAAAAGGCCCTTTCCACGGTGCAACACACCAAGGGACGTTAGAGGACGTCAGCGGTGCTCCCCGATATAATCACAATGATCCCCATTTACATCATGGGGAGGAAGTACGAAGTTCCCCAGGGACTCACCATTCTGAAGGCAATGGAGTTTGCCGGTTACGAGCTGAAGAGGGGCTGTGGGTGCCGGGGAGGGGTTTGCGGCGCCTGCGTGACC
>CAYFXP010000543.1:0-8658 GCA_964346935.1 uncultured Syntrophobacterales bacterium | reverse complement strand
TTGCTCTCGTCCAGCCCAACCTGATCGTGCATCTCAGCCAAAAACTTCCTGTCCCGCCCATTGAGGAGATGGATAAACTTCATCCGCAACAGCTCCTCATTGGAGTAACCCGTCAGCTCCGTAGCCATGGAATTTGCAAATATGATTCGATTCCTTTCATCGATTAAAATAATCCCATCGTCCCCCATCTCCGAGATCTTCTGGAATTTCTTTACGGCCTCCTGGACCTTCCCCTCCATCTCCTTCCGCTCGGTGATGTCGATGTTCAAGCCCTGGTAGCCGATGATCTCCCCCTTCTCGTCTCGAATGGGATGAGCCGTGAGGAGTATGGTGATTCTCTGCCCGTCCTTTCGCTTAAATTCCACCTCGAAGTCCTTGACGAAGCCATTTCTCTCCACCAACCTCTGAAAGGCCCTTCGATCCCCCGGATTGACATAGAGGTCTCGCGCGATATCGATCTTGAGGAATTCCTCCTTACTCCGATATCCCAATATCCCGAGCAATGCCGAGTTACAATCCAAGAACCTCCCCCCCTTGGTGCTGATAAAGATGCCGTGTTGAACATGCTCAAAAAGACCCCGATACCTCCTCTCGGAATCCCTCACCTCGCGCTCAAAACGCTTTCTCTCCGTAATGTCCCTCACGTAGGCGTATGCCTTAATCTCTCCTTGCCTTGGCCTGGCCGTTGCTAGGCAGACTTCGACCTCCTTGGTCCCATGGGCCTTCGAAACGAGCTCCATTTCGGTGCAAACCTTTCCGCCACTTTGCTCGCTCTTTGAGAAAAGATCTTCCAGGAATTGGACTCCTTGCGTGGTAAACAAACCCTTGAAATCGGCTCCGATGAGCTCATCAACGGGGATATCCGTAATGACGGAGGCCATGGTATTGGCAAATTCGATGCAGTCGGATTGATCCAATACGAAAATCCCGTCATTTCCCGATTCGGCAATGGCACGAAACCATTCCTCCGTAACATCCCAGGTTCTCTTTTTTGCCCCATCCCTCATTTCTCCCTCACGATAAAATGAGATTAAAAAGCTGTTTTTCATATTATGCCAGATTTCAACGGGTGTCAACGTCGAGGGGTTCCATAGGAAAACTCCATAACCCAGGGACTGCTAGACAATGGAGATCTCTGAAAAACTGGAAAAAGGAGAAATGCCAAATGTCAAAGCTCAAATGCCAAAAGGGAAAATCCAAGTGACAAATGATGGGATCCGAAACACGAACACGGACCCGGACACGAAACACGAAGATGCACCTCCACTGCGCGCCGGATAACATCCCGAGATAACTGGACGCCCTGGAACTGGCCCAAAGGGCAAAGAATGCCGGATAGAGGGCCATTTTGCTGAAGAGCCATGCCTCTCCCACTGCATCGCTGGCTACGTTGGTGGAAAGAGCGATTCCCGGCATCAGGGTTTTCGGCGGATTGGCCCTGAATGACTCGGTAGGAGGGATCAATCCCGAGCCAGTTAAGACAGCAATAGCCCTGGATGCATAATCTATCTGGATGTCAACAATTTCCGCCCGCAATCACGTTCAACGCGTGAGAACTACCTCTGCTGCTCCTCATATGGGGAAGTTAAGCGGGGCTTCGAGAGAAGACATTTACATACTAGATGCCTCGGGACGGGTGATCCCAGAGGTGTTAAGGGTTATTGCATTGGTCAAAGAGGCGGATATTATCCTGGCTACAGGACACCTGTCTTTGGAGGGGATTAAGGCCCTGGCAAAAGAGGTTAAAAACGCAGGATTGAGGAAGTTTGTGGTTACCCATCCCGAGCTTGACATGCCCCGGATATCCGATAAAGAACAGAAGGAGTTGCTCCGCTATGGGGCTTGGTTCGAGAGGTGCTATTTCGCCACTACGGACCTTGGTCAAAGCTTGGATCCCTCGGAAATTGCTCAGAGCATTAAAGAGGTAGGACCTGAGAGCACTATCATTTCCTCTGATCTGGGACAGGTAGGTAATCCAGACCCCTGGAAGGTTTCCGAGATTACGTGGAAACCATGCTCAACTGTGGCATAAGCCAAGAAGCTACTCATTTGATGATAAGGGTAAATCCCTCTCGGTTGCTAGGGATCTGAGACGAGCACATATTTTCCCGACCCTTTCGGAGCCTGCCTCTTTCCCTTTACCAACACATTTTTACCGGCTTGAATGGAAAAATACGGCACCGCAACACGGTATGTTTCCCGATCAGAGCCCGTTCTTATAGTTCTTCATAGGTCTCCCTGAGAATTCTTGACATCATTGCAGTATTCTGATATTACATTTCGCGGATTATCGGATCAAGGTTGGAGTCCACCGGGGGGTAAAACGTTTCTACTTTTTTCACCCACGAGGTAAAAACTGAGGGGCAAGAAAATCGAAGGGAGGTAATAGTTATGATTATGCGAAAAATCTCTATCAGTGCACTTATTTTTGCCACGATCTTCTTCTTAGTGACGGCAGCTGGAGCAGCACCCATCGTCCTAAAGCTCGGTTGGTGCACATCAGCCGGGAAGAGCGATCCGTATGCCATAGCATGCAGGCAGTGGAAGAATGCACTCGAGGCGCTCGCCCCGGGACAGTTTGATGTGCAACTATTCCCCAACCGACAGCTCGGTGATGAGAAGGAAATGCTCGAGGGGCTAAGCTTTGGGACCATTGACATGGCCATCATCACCAACTCGCCCATCTCCAGAATTGCTCTCCCGTTTCAGGTGAACGATCAGCCATTTATCTACGCCAACAAGGAACAGGCTTACAAGGTGCTTGACGGCCCTATTGGCCAAGATCTGATGCAGGGCCTGGAGGCTAAGAACATTATTGGCTTTGGCTTCGCCGAAGGGGGCTTCCGCCATATGATCAATAACGTGCGCCCGGTATACACTCCCGGTGATGTTGAGGGCATTAAGTGGCGTGTGATGCCCAATCCGGTTTACATCGAAATGTTCCGCTCCCTGGGAGGCAATGCCGTGCCAATGGCATGGGGAGAGGTCTTTACTGCGGTTCAGCAGGGTACCATTGACGGGCTTGAAATCCCCATCGCCGTCATCTACAACAACGGCTACTATGAGGTCACCAAATATCTCTCACTCACCAACCACACCTACTCGGCCCTCGGCGTGCTCATGGCTAAGCGCACATACAACAAGAAGCTTACACCAGAGCAGCGAAACGCCGTCAGGAAGGCTGCCCGAAAAGCCATCGATACAGAGCGCCGTATGAACACAAAGAATGTCGAAGAACTGATAGACAAGCTCAAGACGAAGGGCATGCAAGTCAATAATGTAAAAAACCCCAAGGCCTTCCGCGCCAAGGTAAAGCCGGTCTACGAGAAGTTCAGGCCCACCATTGGAAGCGAGCTCCTCGATCGCGTGCTTGCCGCAGTAGAATAGCTGGTCTTCCCTCCGTGTCTTGGCTCTGATACCTTCAGGGCTAAGACACCCCCCGGAGAATTCTCATGGCCGCAGCCGTTGAGTGGCTCAGCAGATGGTGCGCCCGCGTTACGGTAGTCGCCGTATTAGCCCTTGGCATCGCCCTGGTGGTATGCATTTTGATCTCTGTTTTCTTTCGCTACATCGTTGGGCAGGCTCTGTCTTGGCCTGAAGAGTTGTCTATGTTCCTGTTCACGTGGCTCGTTCTGCTGACGATCAGCCTGGGCGTACGTGAAGGCTTCCATGTCCGCCTCAGCATCGTATTCGAGCATCTGACCTCGCCGGTGCGCAGAGTACTGGCCCATCTCATCACCATGGCCATAACGACCTTCGGCGCCGTTCTTATCTATAGCGGGAACGACCTGGTTGTACGCGCGACCGGCCATCTCTCCGCCACCATTGGTTACCCTCTGGAAATCATCAATTGTTCGACTTCCGTGTGTGGGGCCCTAATCGTGGTACACGGGCTATCATCCCTTTTGAACTCGGAAAAGCGGGAGTGATTTCGTGAGTGAAGCGGCCTGGATCCTGACTGTTGGTTTCGGCATCCTCCTGGCTCTCGGTGTTCCCATTGTATTTGCCATCGGCATATCCTCAGTAATAGCGATGTTGATGCTCGACATCGACTTGGTGATGCTGGCCCAGAGGTTCATCGCTGGCACCCAATCCTTCGCGCTCCTGGCCATCCCGGGGTTTATTCTGGCTGGTGACCTCATGACCGCGGGTGGACTATCGCCCCGCCTGATAAAGGTAGCCGACCGCCTCGTCCGCCACGTGACCGGGGGCATGGGCATGGTATCGGTGCTCTCATCCATGTTCTTCGCCTGCCTCTCAGGCTCTGCCCCCGCCACAACTGCTACGGTGGGCTCCATTATGATCCCGGAAATGGAAAAACGCGGGTACTCCCGGCGATTCGCAACCTCCCTGGCAACTAGCGTAGGACCCCTGGGGCAAATCATCCCGCCATCCATTCCCTTTATCGTATGGGGCGTTATAGCAGAGCAATCCATCACACGCCTTTTCCTCTCCGGCGTAATCCCCGGGATCGTGGATGGGATCGCTTATATGGTCGTTTGCTTTCTCATCGCCCGAAGATTGGGGATTGGGAAAGAGCCCCGTGCCAACTTCCGTGAGTTGCTCCGGACGGCCTACGAAGCCAAGTGGTCACTCTTTGCACCGGTGATCATCCTGGGTGGCATATACGGCGGTATTTTCACGCCCACCGAGGCCTCAATGGTCGCGGCGGCTTATGCCTTCGTCATCGGAGTATTCGTGTACAAAGGCGTCCGACTATCCGATCTCGGTTCGTTAATTCTGCGCTCCATGCGCACTACGGCCGTGGTCATGTTCATCATTGCAGCGGCTTCGGCATTCTGCTGGCTACTCGCTTACGAACAGGTGCCTGACCGATTGGTCAGACTGTTGCTCAGCGTCTCGGACAGCCCCGTTATCATTCTGCTCCTGCTCAACCTCATGCTCCTGGTGATTGGGGCTGTTATGGACAACCTAGCCGCCATGATCATTCTCAGTACCCTCCTGATAGACCTGGGAACCCGACTCGGCCTCGATCCAATACAGTTGGGCCCCATCGTGGTGATTAACTTTGCTGTCGGTATGGAAACGCCACCCCTCGGTTATTCCCTCTTCGTGGGTTCAGCCATCAGCGGCCTCAAAATAGAGGAGATTGCACGGGGTATGTTACCGTTCTTTCTGGTTGATGTGGGCATGCTCATGTTCGTCACCTTTGTCCCTTCGGCAACTTTGTTCCTCCCAAAACTCCTGCTAGGGTAAAACCGAAATACACATAGATCGCTTTCTCCTGTTCCTTCCTGCCATGGCCTTCGATCTCGCTTTTTCCCTCCCGGGAAAAATTTTTCCCAAAGCCTGTAAAAACCCTTGCAATCAGGGGAAAGAACCGGTAATCTTATTCTCAAAAAAGGAGGCAAACGCTTCTCAATAGAAAGGAGGAGGAATTATGACAAAGGCGGATATTGTTGAAAGGATGGCGAGTGACGCGCGGATCACCAAGGCAGCAGCGGAGAGAGCCCTCAAATCCTTGACGAATTCGGTTCAGGCCTGCGCCAGACGCGGAGAAAGAGTTTCCTTGCCGGGCCTGGGCAGCTTCAGTATCGCACAGCGCAAGGCGAGGACTGGTCGGAATCCCCAAACCGGGCAGACCATCCACATTCCTGCAAAGAGCGTCCCCAAGTTCTCAGCGGCAAAGGAACTGAAAGACGCCACTCGCTAGATCGTATTGAGACCGAAGCCCTGGGAGTTCCTTCCTAAGCAACTCCCAGGGCTTACCCTGAGATTAGAGCCTTCACCGATCTAGCTGCCCTTATTTTTCGCCTACCACGGCTCTACCCCAGCCTTGCGTAAGACGTCAAAGAAGTGCTCTATCAACGTTTCATCTTTAAAGGAAAGCCTCAGCCTCCAATCCTCCCAAGACATAGACGAACTCATCCTCGCGAATTCAGATGCCTCAGCCTGGCCTCTTCCGCCCGCCCGAGCTCACTATACGTAATAGCTAAGTAAATGTGAGCCGGGTGAAAATTGGGGTTGCGGTGAAGGACCCTCGTAAGTGCTGCAATCGCCTTATCACAGCGTCCCGCCAACATATAGGCATGGCCCAAGTCCCACAAATATGAAACCGGATATAATGGATTAAGGCGCATCGCCTTCTTAATTAAAACAAAGGCGTCCTCGGGCCTCCCCGCAAAGCTAAGAACTTGGCCGAGTTGCCAAATAGCGTCAGCATAGTTAGGGTTCAAGGCGATGGCCGGTTCGATGAGCGCAATGGCTTGATCATGTTGCTTTTTCCATATATACAGAATGCCCAATATTCTGTGGGCTTCAGGCAGTGAATTATCCAGGGCTGCAGCCTTTGGGCCAGTTCAAAGGCCTTCTCCAGAATCTGGAAGTCTTGAGTCCAACCAAAAGACCACTCCAGCCAGTAAGTCAAACTCATATGCCCATATGCAGTCGCAAACTTGGGGTCCAAGTCAATGGCTCTCTCAAACAGACGCCGTCCCAGATTAGTCCTCTCTTTCGATAAGCGATTAAAATATTCCAGCCCTCGCAAGAAGTAATCATAGCTCTCCAGGTTGTCCGTGTATCTGTGCTCAAGGCGCTCTTGCTCATCATCCGTCAGCTTCACCGCTAGAACCGACACGATTTTCTGCGCTACCTCATCCTGCAGTGCAAAAATGTCCTCAAGGTCCCGGTCGTACCGCTCCGCCCAGAGGTGTCCCCCCATGCTGACATCCACCAGCTGTGCCGTGAGCCGCACTCGGTCCCCCGCCTTGCGAACGCTCCCCTCAAGCACATGCCGCACTCCCAGCTCCTGGCCCACCTGATCCACCTTTACCGGCTTTTCCGGCATCTTAAGCTCTCTGCCTACCTCTAGAACCGCGGCATCTGCGTTCACCCCGACCGGTACACTCGAATGGGTTTGTTGATATTCTTGACGGTGTGTTGGCCCAAGGACTCATAGTCAAAAGCCAGCTTGTTCTCGATGTGGTCATAAACGGTCCCGGAAATACAGATGCCGCCACCTTCGGCCAGGCTTTCAACGCGGGCAGCTACATTAACCCCATCGCCGTAAATCCTCTCACCCTCCACAATAACATCGCCGAGGTTGACCCCGATACGAAACTCCATCTTACGGTGGTCTGGTAATGCAGCATTCCTGGATCGGAGCTCGTTCTGGATCTCCACGGCACACCGGGCAGCATCCACCACGCTCGAAAACTCAGCTAACAGGTTATCGCCCGGAGAGTCCACTACCCGGCCCCGGTGTTGCTCGATGGAATTGGCCATTACCTCCCGGTAGGAGGTTAAGGTGCGGATGGTTGCCTCTTCATCCTCGCCCATGAGCCGGCTGTACCCTTTAACATCGGCACTGAGGATGGCGGTGAGCTTACGTTGGACGGACTCTTTTTCTATGGGAGGTCTCTGGTCTGGTGAGGGACCAACTGTGGAACTCATTCTAAGGCAAGAATCATGAACGTGTTAATGACCTAGACACGAGCTTGCTCGCCCGTTAATGCGCGTACATCCAGGGCCAGACCCTTTCTCTCATCCCGTACCAGCGATATTGCATCATTAGGACATTTTTCCACACACACCCCGCACCCCATGCACTTCTCCCAGTTGAGAACACTTTCATCGCCTTCTACGGAGAGAGCACCGAATGGACATGCATCTGCGCAAGTACCACAGCCCGTGCAGAGATCCTTATCCGTATAGGCCACGTAGCCTGAAGGAGCTACCATGGGGATGCCATACTTCGTCATGGCGTATATCCCGCCGCAGCAGCACTTGCAACAGTTGCAGATCGCGTAAAAGCGATTCAGGCAGGCGTCCTTGAACCAGGCGGAGTGCAGGTGCCCGCGCTCGTGCTCTGCCTCCAGGAGATCGAGGGCCTCTTGTTGGGTGAGTCGGCGGCTCCTCTTCGGGTTGTGCTCCAACATGAAATCCACAAACGGTTGGCCGATGACCATGCACACTTGAGTAGGCTGGCACGGATTGGATTGGGCGTTACGGCAGGCGCACTCATACACAGCCATATCAGGTGGCCCTTTGAGTATTAGATCACGAGCTATGGGATAGGGAATAACCTGCTCCAGGTCCCGCAAGGGGATTTCTTTGTCCAAAGTAATAATTGCCTCGGCCTGCTCATTGGTGAGAACTTTGGTATGGAAATGGTCGGCCAACCACTTCTTGGTCCGCGGGCCCGCAGAAGGTAGGCTGAAGAAAAACTTAATGTACTGGTTAGTCCAGCGCATGTATGCATATCCGTGGAGGAAATTTAGGTTCAAAAATCGCCGCAAACCACCCTCCTTCATCAACCTCCAGGTCGAGGGCCGCAAAAGCCGCCAGCGTTCGCCAAAGAGCCAAAGAAGGATCAAAGCTGCAACCAATGCCCCAATAGCAATAAGGATTATGGTTCCGAGCATTTTTGTCCACCCACCTTAATCCCGATTTGCCGGTTACTCATTCCTCTTACCATAGGCAGATATGAAATAAAAGACAAAAACCTTCATCCCAGTAGTCCCACGCCAGGGGGACTCTTCGAATTCCCCACGGTTGGCAACCTCCTCCAATTTTTCCCGGAGTTTCCTGGATTTTAATAGGACTATCTTTATAAGCGATCGATTTTATAGAATAAAGGATTTTTTAGAATGTGATACTGCTGTTTCTTCGCTTCAATACCACCAAAGTGACCCTTTC
>CAYFXP010000542.1:0-3494 GCA_964346935.1 uncultured Syntrophobacterales bacterium | reverse complement strand
AGATGGCTGCAAAGATCTAGTATGGCGAAATTATTCGTTTTTCCCCCCCTTTTTTAATCTTAACACAATCATACACAAGTTTACATCGGCCTTCTCTTGGTATGGTTTTTGACCCTGGGAAGGCGAAGATCACTGGGAAGAGGAGGTTTTGGGAATGAAGCTATTCAAGACATCAAAGGGATTCACGCTGCTGGAGATGCTCATCTCTATGATCATTCTCTGCGTTGCCCTCCTGGGCCTGGGGCAGATGATGCTCCTTTCCATCACTGGGACATCCTTCGGGAATAAGATCACCGAGGCCACCACCTTTGCCCAAGATAAGATGGAGGAGTTGAGAACGGTGGACTGGAACAACCTTGAGGACGGAAATGATACCATTGTCGGCTCCCAGGGGATTCAATACCGCAGGACATGGACCGTGGCTCCTGCGGGAACGATGAAGACCATCAATCTGGCCATAAACTGGAATGATGGCCATGACCATTCGGTTCAAATCACGTCGGTCATCAATAACTGAAAGCCCCCTCATCAAGGGAGGATCCAACCGTGACTATTTCGCTTCAGAAGAGGCAAACGGGATTTACCCTCATTGAGCTTATGGTGGCCCTCTCCATCAGCTCTATTCTCATTGCAGCCGCATTCAGGACGTTTACCTCACAGCATAAGGTATATGAGATTCAGAGCGATGTAATGGAAATGCAGCAGGGCGTCAGGGTTGCAATGGATATCCTGGTTCGGGATATCCGTATGGCCGGGTTCAACAGCACCGTTGCCCTCTCAAACCCCATCGCAATTAATCCCATAGAAGGCGGTACACGGAGTGGCACGGATTCCATTGCCGTTCAATACCAGCACAACGGGGTTGAGAGGACCATAACCTATTTCGTTGACGATGATCCAACCGAGCCGCACTTGATCAGAAGGGTGAGCGAAGGGGGGAATGATCTTTCCTCAACGCCCCTTTCCAACAACATTCGGGATCTTCAGCTCAGCTATGGCCTCGATGTCGATTCCGACGGCATCGTGGATCAGTGGGAGGAAACCCCCGTCGGGCGGGAGAATGAGATCATCGCCGCCCATCTCACCGTACAAGTCAGGAGCCCAAAGCCCGATCCCGACTACACTCACCCCTATACGGGCAATCACTATCGCACACGACAGCTGCAATCAATGGTGAGGATTCGAAATTTCGCCCTCAACTAGTGAGGAGGATTCACGCAATGAGATGTCTTTTTCCCAAGACCGAGGGAGGATTCGCCCTCGTCATTACCCTTATGATTATGCTCGTGGCGTCGGTGATTGGCTTTGCCGCCATGACCACCACCGATATCGAGGTCAGGATATCGGGGAACAATCACTGGGGCAATCAGGCCTTCTACGCGGCGGATGGCGCAATAGAGGTCGCCCTCGCCGATGCGTCCAATTTCGAGAGGGCCGGCAAGGACTTTGACCTCACGGAACCGGTGAGGGCGAGCGTTACGGTGGCATATGATCCCACCCAGAAGGGGGCACCCAGGGGGAAGGGGATCAGCGCCCTGCACTTCGATTTCGACCACTATCTGATCACTTCGAAGGGTTACGCCACCGTGGCTTCCCTGAGCGCCTCCAGCGAGATCCAGGAAAAGGTGGTCAAATTGGTGCCCACGGCCCAAGGGGGGTACTAGAGGGGGGATATTAAGATGAATATCAGGAAATGGATCACCATATTAATGGTTCCCTTGATATTCGGATTGGGAGGGACTTCGACCGTCACGGCAGACGACACCGACCTGTACGTGGCCGGCGTCGACAGCGTGGAGCCGAACTGCCTGATCGTCTTCGACAACTCGGGGAGCATGAACAACGAGATGCCCAGCGTGGAATACGACCCCACTCACATCTATCCCAATGTGTTGGGGGTTAAATATCCCGACACGGTCTACTACAAGACGGGGGGGACGTGGGACACGATATATCGGGATCATATCAAAGACATCAAATGCGACGATGCCAGGAATGCCCTGAGCACCTATGGCTACTTCAACGGAAGGCTCAATGCCGCTACCGAATGCGGAGGGCGGAAGACGTGGTACTTGCGGACGGGGAACTACCGCAACTACCTCCTTTACACCGGACCGGCGGACAACAGGCCGAGGCTGGGCGTGGCGAAGGGGACCGTTCAGAGCTTCATCAATACGACAAACGGGGTTCGTTTCGGAGCCATGATCTTCAACCACTCCGAGGGAGGCCGGATACTGAGGGAGATCAAAAATATGACCCCTCTGAATAGGGCCAGCCTTCATAACGCCATCGGTCAGATTGACGCGGATACGTGGACCCCCCTGGCGGAAACCCTCTACGAGGCCGGCCTCTACTTTCAGGGTGCTTCCAGCTATTTCAATGGTGGGGTGACCTATACGAGCCCCATCCAATACTGGTGCCAGAAGAATTACATCATCGTCGTCACCGACGGGGAATCGACTATGGACCGGAATGAGGTTTTAAAGAAAAATGAGAAAAAGAAAGATGGAGACACCGATACCGACGAACACGAGCCGGGATTGCCAATGGAGAAATCCTATGAAGACGACGGATCTGACTATCTGGACGACGTGTGCAAGGTCATGCGAGAAATGGACGCGAGGCCGGACCTCGAGGATAACCAGAACGTCGTTACCTATACCGTCGGGTTCACCATTCGTTCCGAGCTGCTAGAGGATACGGCGAAAAACGGCGGAGGCAAGTACTACTATTGCCACAACGCCCAGAGCTTTGCCATCGTGCTACAGAAAATCATCGAGGAGATCCTGGAACAATCCACGTCTTACGTTGCCCCCGTCGTTCCCATCAGCCAGATGGAGAAGGCCAGCAGCGGAAACCGCCTTTACCTCGCCCTCTTCAAACCCACGTGGCGGAGCTTTTGGAAGGGCAATATCAAGAAGTATGCTATCGCCACCGAGGACAATGCCGGCGTCAAGATCGGGGATATTCTCGATGTCAACGGCATTCCCGTGCTCGACCCAAAGGGCCGGATCCGGGACCAGGCCGTCTCCTTCTGGGGAAGTGGAGAGCGCGACGGCGGTGAGGTTGAGAAGGGAGGGGTTGGCCGGATTCTCCTCAATCGGTCCAGTCGGCGGATGATCTATACCTATACGGGGATAACGACGGATTTGACGGATCCCACAAATGCCTTTACCGTCGATAACCCGGAGATCACTTCCCTCACATTGGGGTTCAGGGAGAATCAAGACCTGGAAAGGGAACAGATCATACAGTTCATCCACGGATACGACCCATATGACGAGAACGGGAACGGAAACCCCCTTGAAAAGAGGGATTGGATTTTGGGCGCATTCCTCCACTCCCGTCCCCTCATCATCCACTACGGTCAAGGACGATCGGTCATCTACGCGGGGGGCAATGACGGGATGCTTCACGCCTTCGATGACGAAACAGGGAAAGAGCTCTGGGCGTTCATTCCTCCCGATCTCCTCGGAAAGTTAAGGGATTTGACC
>CAYFXP010000541.1:0-5095 GCA_964346935.1 uncultured Syntrophobacterales bacterium | reverse complement strand
CTTTGTAGGAACATCGAATTTCTTTCCTTCCCGGTTTAATGTCCCCAGTATCGATGAAACCATCATCCACCTGTACGATACAACAACCCATCAGGCCTTTCACTGGTTCGAAAGCCGTCGTCTTCTTGGGCAAGGAAATTCGCAGGACCTCCCTTTTCCCGGGCTCCAATTCCCGGGAACCCACATAGACCCGATTCCCATGGTTCTCCAAGACCATAATTTCTTGTAACCGGAGAGTACCTGCTTCCAACCCCACGAACACATGGTGCATTTTGACCGATATGTCCGCATCCTTATCCGTCGTCTCGTAGACAGATAGATCAAGGAGGAGTTCCTTTTTATCCTCAAAGGTGACCTTTGGACTATAGTATTCTACCCCTTTGTATAGGGCCCTCACGTAATAGGCCTTCTCCTTTTCCAGGCTGACACCAGAAAAAGAAAAGATCCCAGCTCCATCGGTTTGGGTGCTCCCTCTCTGCCTCTCCTTCCCGTCGCCATACTGGTGAAGGGTTACCTCCACATCGGCTACCTCCGTTCCACCCGTTGTACCATTGAGAACCTTTCCCCTGATCACCCCTGCAGCCTGAGGCTGCGCCGTTGTCATGGAAGGAAGAATCAACGATAAAACCCACAAGGCTCCTATAAAAGATGATATCAAAATTCGGATCATTCCCATTTCCCCTATGAGATGCAATACGATTAAGGCTTGCCCAATCTCGCGCCACACCAGGAGCAAAACCGATCTTGAGGCGATCTCTTCGTGCCGCACTGGGTGCAAAAGAGAACCTTTCTCCTTTTCGATCCTCCCTTTTGCCGGTCCCCCCTTATGGCCAAAACCTCCTTCTCGATTTCATCCTCGACATCCTCTAATCCCCCCCCCTTCTTTTCCAGTTCATCCATCCTCTGAAGGCTACCGATTGCCTTGGCCCTGTACTTTTCCCTTAAGTCGTGATAGTCCTCTTTGGAGAGCTTTCCCATTTTGTGGTCCAAATCCATCTCCTTAATAGCCGAATAGATCTCCTCCTTTTCAATTTTCAAGTTTCCAAGAGAATCGGCAAAGCTTGGCTCGGCGAAAAGATCGGACTTTCGTGGTTTTAGCAGTGGATACCCCACCAAATATCCCGCCCCCAGGCTCATCCCGATGATCGTAAGATATACCCACATCTGGGCCTCCTCAATAGTCGAAATCCTTCAGTTCCTGCTCGAACCTGTCTACGTATTTCCCCTCCAACTGGCCTTCGTTAAGCCTATTCCTTTCCACTTCGCGCTCCCCACCCGCTGAATACCAACGTCTGAGGGTGAAGTAGAGGACTCCACCTCCCGATACAATAGCAACAAAGGGGAGAATCCATGCTGTCAGGTTGAAACCTTTCTTGGTAGGGGCCGAAAGGATCTTTTCCCCATAGCGGCTCACGAAATATCCTATGATTTCATCCTTGGATTGTCCCAGGTTCAACTGCTCCATGACTTGGGCTTTGATCCGAGCTGCCGCTCCACACTCCATAGCCCCCTCACAGGCGCTCACCAGCATATTGCAGCCACACGTACAAACGAGCCCTTGGGTGATTTCATCGATGGTCACGGATGAGGCGACGGATACCCATAGAACAGGGGTACTAAACAAGAGGAAAAGGATTAAAAAGCTCCTTTTTTTTCGGTTCATCCTCGTTTCTCCTTACCCTCGCTCTTTAGCTGGGGAATTCCCTTCCCCTTTCTCCTGCCCGGAAATAGGGCGAGAATCGCCCCCAGTGCCATAACCCCCCCTCCAATCCAAAGCCAGACCACCAGGGGATTTACCAAGACCTTAAAGGTGACCATCTCGCCTTCATACCCGGCCAAAATGACGTAGAGATCCTCCTTAAGGGTAGAATGGATGGCTACCTCGGTGGTTGGCTGATCGTGTCCCCTGTGGAGGTTCTTTTCGGGGGTCAAGAGGGCAATCCTCTTTCCAGCGTTGTATACCGAAAGGGTGGCTGATACGACCTCTTTGGTTTCCGTTGGGTATCGGGAAAGGGAATCGTACCTGATGCTGTAATTTTTGACCTTGAAGGAATCGCCCTTGTTTACCGTAATCTGCTTGTCCATTTTAAAGGCGTCGCCCGTAATTCCGACGAAAACGATGACGATTCCGAGGTGGACGATATACCCTCCGTAGCGCCTCTTATTTCTGATCACAAGAGACCAAAGGGCTCCGGCGAAACTCCCCCCTGTCATATCCTTCCTCGCCCTGCCGCCCCGATAAAAATCGAGGAAGATGGTGAAGATGACGAAAAGGGAAATGGTGAAGGAGAGGAAGGGATAGAGTTGTCGAATACCCCAAAGGTAGAGCACCACTCCGCCTGCAATGGCGACCATAAAGGGCAGGAAGAAATTCCTCCTCAAGTTCTCAGCCGAGGCCTTCCTCCAGGCAATGAGGGGACAGAGACCCGTTAGCCCGAGCAATGCCAGTCCGATAGGGGTATTGACCTTGTTGAAGAAAGGGGGTCCCACCGTAATTTTCACTCCTCGAACGGCTTCGGAAATGATGGGAAATATTGTCCCCCAAAAGGTGGCGAAGGCAATGCCCATCAGAATTAAGTTGTTGTAGAGGAAACTGCTCTCCCTCGAAAGCAACGAGTCTAATTCGTTTCGACTTTTCAGCTTGGGCAAACGATTCATTAAGAGGTTGAAGGATACGAGGATAGCTATCCCCAGGAATACCAAGAAAATCCAGCCCAATGAGGACTGGCCGAAGGTATGCACTGAGGAAATGATGCCGCTGCGGGTGATGAACGTTCCGAAAATGGTCAATAGAAAGGTAAAGGTAATCAGGAGGATGTTCCATACCTTTAACATTCCCCGCTTTTCCTGGATCATCACGGAGTGCAGGTAAGCCGTCGCTGTCAACCAAGGCAAGAAGGAGGCATTCTCCACAGGGTCCCATGCCCAATATCCTCCCCAGCCTAATTCCACATAAGCCCATTGCGCTCCAAAAAGGTTTCCCACGGTTAAGAAAAACCACGAAATGAGAGTCCACCGCCTTGTCGTCTTTATCCAGACCTCTCCGAGTTGACCCGTAATAAGAGCGGCCATGGCGAAGGCATAGGGTACGGCAAACCCAACGTAACCGAGAAATAAGGTTGTGGGATGAAATATCATCCCCGGGTTTTGGAGCAAAGGATTGAGGCCCTGGCCATCCGGGGGAGCCGTTGGAAATCTCTCAAAGGGATTGGTCACAAAAACCAGCAAGAGGAGGAAGAAGAAGGTTATGACCATTAAAACCGAGGTGACATACGGCAGAAGGTCACGATTCTTCTCCTTATTCTGCCAGATGACGATAAAGGAAAAGAGGGAAAGAAGCCAAGCCCAAAGGAGGAGGGAACCCTCCTGTCCCGCATAGAAAGCCGTTAACGTGTATGCCAGGGGAAGGGTCCTGTTGGTATGCTTTGCCACGTATACGACTTGGAAATCCCTTGAAACCAATGCGTAGATCATCGCCGCGGATGCTACTGTGAGAAATCCCCATACCGCAATGACCCCGTTTTCAGAGCTGACTATCAGCTCCTTTCTCTGTTCTTTCACGCCAAGAATCGACGATAGGCCCGAATAGGCCGTAAACAGTAGGGCGAAAATCAATGAGAAATACCCAATATCAACCATGCTCCCCTCTTGGATCACCGCCCGTCGGCTGATGTCCCTTCAGGATCCTCCTCAATTTCTCCTCGCTTACCCTGTAGGTAAAAGTTCGCTCGCCGTTTACGAAGACGACTGGAATTTCATCCTTGAAACGCTCGTAGAGATCATCCTGTGACTCAATATCGACCTCTTGGAATTCAAAGCGGATCTCCTTCTTGATCTTGAGAATAATCTCCCTGGCGATAACACAAAGGGAACAATCCTTTTTTGTGAACAGTAGGACTGTCGAACACATATTGAACTGGGAAAAAACCCCGTCTCCTTGGCTTGGAACACCTCCTGTTAATCGACTATCTGTGTGATCAGAAGGTTCCTTGCCGCAGAAGGGGAAACTTTCCTTCCTTTTCTGTGGTGAATTCGTTGTGAAATTCCCTACGGCTTTTCTTTACTAAATTAATAAAGAATTGACCGAAAATCAAGGGGGATGAAACCATCCCCCCCCTCTGCCACCCGACGTTTTATCTTTTTAAATCCCGGATAAAAGCTCTCAAATGCCATTTAGCCTTTCTCAGTGCTTTGCCTTCTATCTGACGAACTCTCTCTTTGGAGATACCGAATTCCTTCCCGATTTCCTCCAACGTCTGAGCTGAATTTTTTCCTATCCCGAATCGCAATCGGATGATCTCTTTCTCCCTCGGCTTTAGATTTCTCAAGACCCTCTCGGTCAGATGAGCCAAATCCATCCCTTTGATCAACCGCTCAAAGGGGACGATGGCTTCGTTATCAACCAAGAGTTCTTCTAAAGTTCTTCCTTGGTCACCTAGGGGAGTCTGCAGTGAAATCGGTTCCTGGGGTACGTTCATAATTCTTGTCACCTTTTCCACCGAAAGGCCCATCCTGCCGGCAATTTCATCTTCATCAGGCTCGCTGTTGGTTCCCTTGAAAATCTCGTGGGTAACACTCCTTATTTTCTGTTCCATTTCCAACACGTAATCGGGAATCCTGATAGTCCTCGATTTTTCGGAAACCGCCCTGGTAATGGCCTGCCTAATCCACCAGGATGCATAGGTGCTGAACTTGTATCCCCTTGTATGATCAAACTTAGAAACCGCCTTGATCAAGCCCATATTCCCCTCCTGGATGAGGTCTGAGAGAGGAAGCCCCCGATTAACATACGCCTTGGCGATTTTGATCACCAATCTTAGGTTTGACTCGATCATTTCATCTTTGGCCCGCTTAACTTCAGTTTCGACCTCCTTTAATCTCATGAAGGTATTTTTCCAACCAGCACCGTCTCTTTCCGCCAATCTTTCCAACACCAAGAAGATCTCTCGAAGAGAGTTACGATCGCAGCATTGGTAGCCTGCAAAGCCGGATCTCCGGAGACATTTCGTTGTGAAATTTCTAATTCGCTTCTCACCCGAACGTATCTTTCTGGCCAGTTCCAACTCCCTTGCATGGGTTAGAAGCGGGATTCGAC
>CAYFXP010000540.1:0-5760 GCA_964346935.1 uncultured Syntrophobacterales bacterium | reverse complement strand
TCCCTGGGTTTGGTGAGGAAGATCTTCTCCAGTTGGGAAATCGCTTCATCGCCTTGGGGTCCAGTGGCATATTGGTGGGGAATGAGGTCTTCGCTTCCCAGGGCACGGCACAGGTCTTCCCAGAATTTGGCCTCCAAGGCTCCGATGGTTATATATTTATCGTCCCTCGTTCGGTAAACCCGATAGCAAGGGAATTGCCCGTTGAGCCTCATTTCGCCTCTCCCCGGAATTTCCTCATCGGCGAAGTATTTGGAAGCGAACATCGATAGCCAAGAAATAACGCCGTCGAGCATGGAGATGTCGATATACTGGCCCCGTCCCGTTCTCCGTCGATGGACGAGGGCCATGAGGATTCCGATGGCAGCCATCATCCCTCCTCCCCCGATATCGGCGATCTGGATTGCGGGGATGATGGGTGGTCCACCCCTTTGGCCGGTGATTCCCAAGATGCCGCCGATGCCGATGTAGTTGATGTCATGGCCGACCTTGTTCCGGTATGGGCCGTTCTGGCCGAATCCGGAGAGGGAGCAATAAATAATTTCCGGATTCACTTTCCTCACGGCGTCATAGCCTATACCGAGGCGGTCCACTACCCCTGGCCGGAATCCCTCCAGGATGACGTCGCCTCTCTCGGCTAGTTGCATGAAAATGGCCCTTCCCTTGTCGGTTTTTAGATTGAGCTTCATGCTCCTCTTATTTCGGTTGAGGCCGAGAAAGTAGGCGCTTTGGGTCTTCACGAGGGGAGGATACCACCTGCCATAATCCCCACGGTCGGTATCCTCGATCTTGAGCACATCCGCGCCGTAGTCGGCGAGCAGTAGAGTGCAGAAATTGCCGGGCAAAAGACGGGCTAAGTCTAAGATCTTCATGCCCTGAAGGGCGTCCATTATGACATCGCTCTCTCTCGATGGTTCCATTGATATGCTCCCATTTGCCGGCTGTTTCGACGATGATGCCATGAGTGCTCTACGTAAATCGGAAGGTGACGGGGTTCCCTTCCCCCTCCTCAGATACCTTGTCCGAAAAGACGGCCTCCACGGGTTTTCCGATTTTGATTGAATCCGGACTGGTGGTGTCGGCACCCAGGAGGAGAGCGCTGATACGGGGACCCTCTTCCAGTTGAACCACCCCCCAGCAATAGGGATTGTCGCGGCTATAGCCCTTCGCCTCATAGTAAGTCGTTCCAACCCTCACCACGCTGTAGGAGACGAGTTTTCCCCGCCCCGAGAATTGAAACCATTCCATTTCACCTCCCAAGCATTGACCGCAGAAAGGCCGGGGAGGTAAAAAGAGGGCTCCGCACTTCTTGCATTTTGAGCCCATGAGTTTCTTATCGTCCAGAAGCCGGTAGAATGAAGCCGCCGTGAACTCTTTCTCTTCCATGAGGATCACTTACCTCCTTTCAAAGACGTGGACGGTGACGGTACTGCCGGAAGCCCCCACATTATGAGCCAAAGCGAGAGTTACCCCGGGGACCTGCCTCGGGCCGGCGTGCCCGCTCATCTGCTCCCATATTTCAACCACTTGACCAACACCCGTTGCCCCCACCGGGTGCCCTTTTGACTTGAGCCCCCCGGAGGTATTGACGGGCTTTTGGCCATCCCGGGCGGTTTTCCCTTCCTCCGCAGCTTTGGGCCCCTCGCCGGGTTTGAAGAATCCCAGATCCTCAGTAGCCAGCACCTCCGCAATGGTGAAGCAGTCGTGGACTTCGGCGAGCTGGATGTCCTTGGGAGTTACACCGGCCATCTCATAGGCCTGCTCTGCCGCGAGGTTGGAGGCCTTCAAGGAGGTAATGTCCTCTCGCCCGTGGAGCGACTGGGCATCGCTGGCTTGACCGGTGCCGATGATATGAATGGGCGTATCGGTGAAATTCCCGGCGATTTCCTCGGCAACCAGTATGGCACAGGCCGCTCCATCGGTAATAGGTGAGCAGTCGAAGAGCTTCATGGGCCAGGCCACGATGGGGTTTGCGGAGGGGTCCTTGAGGAATTTCATCTCATCGGTCCAGGAGGGAATGGGCCCTCCCCTCTCCTTGGCCTTGGCGATGCGGGAATTCATAACATCCCGGATTGAGAGGTTGAAATGGGCTTTAGGATTCAACGCCCCATTGACGTGATTCTTGATGCCGATTTTCATAAACTGTTCTTCCGTCGTCCCATATTTCGCCATATGGGCGGTGGCGATCTGGGCATAGAGGCTCGGGAAGGTCGCGCCCACGGGTACTTCGTAGATGGCATCCGCTGCTGTTGCTAGGGTATCGGTAACTTGAGCAGTGCTCAACTTGTTCATCACCTCAACTCCGCTGACGAGCACGATGTCGTAGAGCCCAGAGGCTACCCCAATGATTCCCTCTCGGAGTGCGACGCCACTACTGGCGCAGGCATCCTCAGTCCGCGTGGCGGGTCTCGGGTTCAACCCAACCCATTCCGCCATGAGAGGGGCAATGTGGGCTTGTCCCTCGAAACAATCACCCGAGAGGTTTCCCACATAGATCGCCTCGATCTCCCTCGGGTCAAATCCCTTCTGCACCTTATCCAAAGTCGCCTGAAACGCCTCCACGAACAGGTCTCTGGAATCCTTCTCCTTAAAGGCACCGAAATGAGACATCCCCGCACCGATCACGGCCACGCCTCTCGCTAACTTCTTTGTCCGTTTAACCATTGGTGAACCTCCTTTTCCGTTTTTCAACGCGCGTGTCGCAGTTTCCGCTTTATGGATCCAACTCTTCGGAGCAATTCGTTCCGCAATTCATTCTCCGCGAAGAGAAGGCCTTCAATCCATCTCCCCCTAATCACGATGACTTGGTTCCCCATTGCCCGAACCTCCGGACGATCGACACAAGCCTTTCTACACCCGCAGATGATAATTAAGAGATCGACCGGCCTTTGTCCTTTCGGGTGAAAGGTGACCTCATCATCCTTTACGGCCATCATCCACTGGCCGATAATGCGGGGGGAATTGATTTCAGGATTACAGTTACCGCAGTACTTTACGGCGACGCGCATGAAGTTACTTCTTCCGGTTATCCACGATCCGCTTTGCCTTAAAGGTGGTCCGCTCAAGGGAGTCGAGGGGTTTAATGGCCACCTCAGGGGTAACCAGGAGCTCTTCCTTCAATCCCTTTTTCAGACGAGAAGCCACTGTTTCCGTATCTTTGGCCTCGGCACTTGCTTCGACAACGACGGTGCAGATCTCCGTTCTCCTTTGTTCGTCCGTGGTCAGCTCGATGCGAAACTCATCGCTCAATTCCGGAAAACTCCTAACCACTTTTTCCACCTGGATGGGATAGAATTTAGCCCCCTTATACACAATCATGTCGTCGGCCCTGCCCAGGATTCCCCCGATGGATCGAGCATGGGTCCTCCCACATGCACATTTTTCGGTGGTAAGGCTGGCCAGGTCATTGGTCCAATAACGGATCATGGGTACGGCCTCTTTTGTGAGGTGGGTCATCACGAGGACTCCCACTTCCCCGGGCTTGCACCTCTGCTTTGTATCGGGGTTTATTACCTCGATGAGGATATGATCCTCCACCCAATGAAGGCCTGCCTTCTCCTCACACTCAGAGGAAATGGTGGGTCCAATTTCGGTCAATCCGTAGTAGTCGAAGGCGTCGATTCCCAGGCCCTCCTCGATCTTCTTCCTAGTGGCGGGAACTTCAGCCCCTCCTTCCCCCCCAAAGCATCCTCGACGTAGGGGAATGCCCTCCGGGGAGATCCCCCTCTGGGCAAGCCGTTCGGCGATATGCAGGGCGTAGGACGGGGTACAGAGCAAGACGGTTGATCCGGGATTGAGGAGGTAATCGATCTGGCGCTCTGTCATAGCCGCCCCGATGGGTATCACGAAGCATTTGAGGATTTGGCTAGCGTAGTGAGTTGACATGCCGGCTATCCACAGCCCATAGCTGAAAGCATTTTGGACAACATTGCCGGGTCGAACGCCGAAGTTCCACATCGTGCGGGCGGTCCAGGAGGCGATGGCTTTGACATCTCCGTGAGACCATATGGTATTGACGGGAACTCCCGTGGTTCCCGTCGAGGGGTGAAGCTCTGCCCAGTCCTCCCGCGGGGAAACGGCGTACCTCCCAAGGGGGGGATGGGCCAACTGTTCCTCCCTCAACTCCCCTTTGGTCACGACGGGGATGTGGGTAATTTCCTCCAACGAGCGAATGTCCTCGGGCTTGATCCCCGCTTTCTTGAACCGTTCCTGGTAGAAGGGCGATAGCTCATAGCATCGTTTGAGCTGCCACTGCAGCCGCCGCATCTGGAGCTTCTCCAGGCCTGAGCGGTCCATGACCTCGATCTCGGAATCGAAATATTTCCTTCCCCCCATGGAAACCCCCCTTTCAATGCTGCGGCCGAGGGCCGCTTCTAACCAGTGCCGGCTTTACGTTTCTTTCCGTGCTTATCCCCCTTAGGATCCCGCTCTTTCTTCATCTGGGCGATGCTTTGGAAATAGGAGTCTTGCTCGATCCCCGCGATAACTTTGGCCAGCTCCTTTTTCCGATCAATGTTTGCCTCCCTCCCGATCATAATCCTCATGGCCGTTGGAGAACCCGCCCCTTGCATGGCTTCAGGGAGACCTGCTCCCACTGCCATGTTCTCGATGAGACGATACATCTTGATCCGGTCTCTCGTGGAAAACCCCTTCTTTCCCTTGATGTATTTGTCGATGTATTTGCCGACCTCGGGGTGTTCGTAGTCCTTCTCCGAGGGAAGGGTTATGATAATTCCCCCCGCAATATCCTGGGCCAACCTCATCCATTCGTAGGTAAATCGGGTGATGTTGAGCTTTTCGACATTGGCTAACAAGGGATTGATCGTATAGGCGCCCGAAGGAGTTTGATAGCCCTCGTAAGAGCAGGCAAGGGCACAGGACCAACAGGTCTCAGCCATGTTGACCATCTCCGTGAGTGTGTTGCGAATGTTAGAGGCCCTTTCGATCCCATTGGATTCAGCAATCCAAGCAGAAGCTCCAATGACCACGTCGGCCAATCCGACTTTGCATCCCCCGTAATTCGATCGATGATATCCAGCGAAGCTTTCCACCAACTCTAGGGCGAACTCATGCTCCCCGCACATGAACACCCGCTCCCAGGGGATGAACACATCGTCGAAGATGATAAGGGCTTCTCCTCCCACGGTGCCATATTTGGGGTTTCCGGCGTCGAGTTCGCTCTCGAGTCTCCTGGTGTCGTTGGTCTGTCTTCCGAAGATGAGGGTGATCCCTTCAGTGTCCACGGGAACGGAAAAGGAGAGGGCATAATCCTTATCCTCGGATCCCATGGCCCTGGTAGGCATGGCGATGATTTCATGGGAGTTGATGGACCCCGTAATATGGGCCTTTGCCCCCCTGACGATGATTCCATCGGATTGCCTCTCCACCACCCGCAGGTAGACGTCTGGATCCTCCTGCTCATGGGGTCGAAGGCTACGGTCCCCTTTCGGGTCGGACATCGCCCCGGCACTCATGAAATCGTTTTGCTGAACGTATCGAAGAAAGTCCCTGAACCGTTCGTGATATTTCGTGCCGTATTTTTGGTCGATGTCATAGGACGTGACGTAGATGCCGTTGAGGGCATCCAGTCCCACACACCTCTGGAAACACGTCCCCGTGCGTTGCCCCAAGAGCCTCATCATCCTCACCTTTTTCACCAGGTCATCGGTGCTCTGATGAATATGGGTGAACCGGTTAATCCTCTCTCCCGTGAGATGCGAAGTACCGGTCATGATCTCCTGGAATTCGGGCTTGTGGGCTAAT
>CAYFXP010000539.1:0-5869 GCA_964346935.1 uncultured Syntrophobacterales bacterium | reverse complement strand
AGTCCATAGATGGGGATATTAACTCATCCTTGGAAAAAGGCGGCTTTTTCCAGCCTCGTCCTTTTCATCCTAATCGGGTGTGAAGGAAGTGGAGAAAAGGGTAACACAGTTGAGCAGGCAAAAGAGCGAGTCAGGATCTCAGGGTCCGCTTCGGCAATCCCTCTGGTGAAACTCTTGGCTCGAGAATTTGAGAGATACCATCCCGAGATGGAGATCGCGCTTCTCCCGGGAACCCATACAAGAGGGGGACTGGCTGGGGTGAGCGAGGGCGACTTGGATATAGGTTTGCTCTCCCGGGGGCTTACGGAGGAAGAGGCCAAATACAATCTTCAATATCTGCACCTGGCACAGGACGGGATTGTGTTTGCTACCCATAAAACGGTGAAGATAAAGGATATCACCAGCCAACAATTGAGGGACATCTACTCGGGAGAGATCACCAACTGGAAGCAATTGGGAGGGAGCAACCAGAGGATTAACGTCCTCGATAGGCCAGAGCACACATCTCCAAAAATCATCTTGAGGGATGAGCTGTTTGGGAAGAAGTTGGAAATTGTTAAAGTCGCTACCGTTCTTGAACGTCCGAGCCAAATGGTCGAATCCTTGAAGGTAATACCATTTTCAATAGGATACACCTCCCTGGGGGAGGTCATCTCCTCGGAATTGGACCTAACCGTCCTGAACGTTGACGGAATCCCCCCTACCCCCGCCAATGTGGAAAAGAATATGTATCCGTTTTCGCGACCCTTTGGCGTGGTGATTCATTCTACCCCCAAGAAGGGAGTCATGAAATTCGTCGATTTCATCTATAGCGATTCTGGGATAAGGGTGATTGAGAGTAGCGGCTATGTACCGATCATGAGTCACTTTCTCATCGCAACCATACCTGAGCGCAACATCATCAGGCAAGAAGAGCGATATCGTCCCCTGGTTGATTACCTCTCTCGAAAGCTAGGGACCAAGGTAAAGATCGGCCTTAGGCATCTCTCCAGTTACGAGGATATCGTGGATCAATTTATCGAGGGCCGTGTCAACGCAGCCTTTTTGGGAAGCTTCGTCTATGCGCTTACCCAGGCTAAAGTAGGGGTAGAGGCAATAGCTCGTCCGGTGAAGGATGAAGTTTCACAGTACAGGGGATTGATATTCGTCCGCAAAGATAGCGGGATAAAAGACTGGAGGGATTTGAAGGGGCGAAGATTTGCCATGATCAGGGCAACGACGGCGGGGGAGCTCTTCCCCAAGATGTTCTTCAAGAATCATGGCGTGGAGAACTTAGAGAATTACTTAGGGAAAATCCACTTCGTGGGAAGCCACGATGTGTCGATATTGAAAGTGTTGAACGGGGAGATAGAGGCTGGAGCGGCCAAAGACTTGATCTATGAGAAGTTGGCAAGGGAGGATCCTCGCATAGAAAATGAGATGATTATCTTAGCTCAGTCCGCGCCAGTGCCCGAGAACGCGCTGGTGGTCCGCAAGAACATCGATTTCGTCTGCTTCAACTGCCATAGGGAGGTCGGAAACGGAGCCTCAAAAAGCCCCTATTCGGATAAAGAATTATCGGTCAATCTAAAGCAGACACTCAACGAAATTCTGTTGAGTCTTCCGGAAACAGCCGAAGGCCGGGAGGTATTGGAGAAATTCGGGGCGGACCGGTTCGTAGGGACTACTCATAGCGATTACCATGCGCTCTATCAGATGATCAGCGACCTTGGAATAGATCTGAAAAGCTACCCTTACGGAAAGAAAAAATGAATGATCGTCAATTACCGGCAGAACTTAACCCTTTCAGTTGAGGGATTGAGGATGTTTTTCAAAAACTTGTTGGAAAGACAGAATAGAATTCACGTGAAAATCTTACTGACATTCCTCTGCCTGATATTCACTTTCGCAATCGCCGAGATCGTTATGAGCAATAAGAGGATGAGCAGAAATATTGAAGCCAGGACGACCAAGCTCCTCCAAAATCACATTCTCCTGTTGGATGAGGTGATCAAAGAGCAGGAAGAAAAGGTAGCCTTTTATGCGCAATTTATGGCAGATGTTACGAAGCTCTCGGATCAGCTCACGGATACGAGCGCGGGGCGTTCTGCGCTTATCTATTTGCTGGAATCCCTCAAAAAGGATCGCATAAAGATTCATATGTATCGTCAATTGACCCACGACGAAAAAAGGGGAGGACTAATACGGAAGGGGCTCCTTGGAATTCGCACCACATCTATCGTGGATGCAAATACCAACGGAAAGCCTGTGCTGAACATAGCCGCTGTGGCTCCAATAGAGAGGGCTGATGGTATAAGGGAAGTGATCATTGCCGAATATCCCCTGGATCATCAATTCTTAAAAGCCCTCAAGAGGAAGACCGGAGCGGATATCACGTTAATCTATGAGGGTAGATTATTTTCCTCGACCCTCAGTCCGTCTCTTCAGGGCCACCTCTTTGCCGATATCGTCAGCGAAGAGCTTCGATGGGGGGTATTGGCAGGTGGGAGGACGGTCATAAAGGAGATACCGGACAAGAATAATCCTCAAAAAATTTCCTTTAGCCCCCTCACAATAAATTTCAAGAATCAAGGGATCAATGCGGTTTCGGTATCCATGAGGGAGGTGTTGATAAATAAGAGAACCATTCTGCTCCAAAACATCACCATAGTGGCGGCTATCCTCGCCGGAGTGGCCGTACTCTATTACCTCATTGTCAGGAGGCTCACCCATCCGATCATGGATCTATCCTTGGCGAGCAGAAAGGTGGCGGAAGGAGATTTAGAGGTAAACATCGATGTTAAGACGAAGGATGAGGTCGGCCAGCTGGGCGAAAGTTTTAATCGAATGGTAGGTCAACTGAGGCAATCGCATGATAAAGCGACAAGACAGATGGATGAATTGTCCCAATTGTATAAGGAAGTCTCCGAGGAGAGGAACATCAGCACGTCTATCCTGGATAATTTGACCAACGGGGTGATCCTATTCGATCCGGATCAAAGGGTGGTGTTGATCAATCCCACTGCCGAGCAGTGGCTGGGGGTGAAAGAAAAACGGGTCAAGGGGATGCAAATCATCGGTGAAGCGGAAGATCCGTCGCTCGGGCCCCTGTACCGTTTGGGGGGTATTTACCTAACTGAGGAGATGATTCGTTGCTGGAAATATTTTAACTGTGATAAGGAGAAATGTCCTGCATACGGAAGCAACGATCTGCGCTGCTGGTTCATATCCGGAACATACTGTCGGGATGAAATTGCTGAAGAATATCCCCAAAAATTGGAGGCCTGTGAGGAGTGCGATGTGTACCAGGCATACTGTTTAGCGCTAAAACGACAAAAAGAGGTCAGGGTGGTGGAGGTGGAGTTGACAAGGCCTCAACATCGTATCTTGAAAGTCTCCCTCTGTCCGATATTCGACGACCATGGGAAGTTTCTGGGGCTCATCAACGTGTTCAACGATATCACCGCGGAGAGGGAAATAGATCGTTTGAAAACGGAGTTTGTTTCACTTGTTTCCCATGAACTCAGGACGCCCTTATCGTCGATTAAGGCCTATGCCGAGATCCTGTTGAAAAAACCGGATCGAGAGATTAATCAACGGTTGGAATTTCTGAACATAATCAATGAGGAGACCGATCGACTCACACGATTGATTAACGATATTTTGAACCTCACCAAAATCGAGGAGAGGAGGATCGATCTAGAAAGGAGACCCGTTGACATTTGTGGGGTAGTTGAGAGGTCGGTATCGGCGCACCGATCAAGTGCTCAAAAAAAGAATATTACTATAGATGTCGGCGTCCAGAGGGATATTCCTCAGATCTGGGGGGACGAGGATAGTTTGATGCAAGTCCTGGCCAACCTCCTGAACAACGCCGTTAAGTATACTCCCGAAGGGGGGGAGATTCGGGTTTTGGCAAAACATTTGCGTGAGGATTCACGGTATCCCGGAGAGGTGGAAGTAAGGGTAAAGGACAGTGGCATTGGTATTCCTCCCGAACATCTGGATAAAGTCTTCCATAGATTCTACAGGATCGATCGACCTTTTATCGGTGGCCAAACGGGTACAGGGTTGGGATTATATTTTTGCAAGCATATTGTGGAAAGGCATGGCGGGCGCATTTGGGCAGAAAGTGAGGAAGGGACGGGGACCACGTTTGTCTCTACCCTTCCTGTAGCGGAAAAAAGCGAGGTGCCTCATGAACCAGTATATGATGCTCAGGCCGATGACCTACTCCTCTATCCAAAAGAATTGAGGGAGAAGATTTCAATTCTCGTAGTAGACGATGACAAGAGGGTCAGGGACTTTCTCAAGTATTACATGCAGGAGGAAGGCTTTACGGTATACGAGGCCGAGGATGGTTTAAAGGCCTTTGAATTGGCCAGGAACATAAGGCCGAGCGTGATTCTCCTGGACACGGTCATGCCGGGCATGGATGGGTACGAGGTATTGGAGGCACTGAAAGAGGACCAGGCGACGGAAGATATCCCGGTGGTCATCCTGTCGGGATCAGAGGATTCGAGGGTGGCTGTGGAATTGGGCGCAACTCGCTATCTGGTGAAGCCCATATCGAGAAGGACCTTGATTAAGGCCGTGAATGAAATATTGAGCAAAACCATGGGTAACTCACATGAAAGTGAAGGGCATAGCAGAATCCTAAAATAGCTATAGCAAAAGAGGATGGTTAATCCGTGCGAGAAAAGAAGATATTAGTTGCCGACGATGAGCCCAATATCCTCCAGTCCGTTAAACTGGTGTTGGAGGAAGAGGGGTATCAAGTCGTAACAGCTAAAGATGGGGAGGAGACCTTGAGCCTGGCGTTGAAGGAAACCCTTGATCTGATTATTCTCGACATCAAAATGCCCAAGATCTCGGGCCAAGAGGTGTATCGTCTCCTGAAAGAGAACGAAAAGAGCCAACATATCCCGGTAATGATACTTACAGCAATAGGAGAGGAAATCCCGCAGAGAGAAGGATGGAAATTGAACTGCGTGGATTATATCACCAAGCCCTTCAGCCCGTACGCTATCGTTGAAAGGGTCAATAAGATACTGGGAAACTAGTTAATGACTCGAGAAGTCCGTGATCGTCATATGTCTCAATTGCCTGGATAGTTTTATCACGACTTCCATTTATTTATTCGTTCAAGGTATTGTGGACGCGCTGCAGTTCAGCCTCGGTATCCCGAACGAGTTCCTGCAAGATATCCGCGACGGGCATGATCTTGTCGACGAGTCCAACCGACTGTCCGGCCATGAGGGAGCCGTACGAAACATCCCCTTCGATCACGGCTCGGCGCAGGGCGCCCATCCAGAATTCCTCGACTTGCATCTGAGCGTCGTTTCGGCCAATGGAGCCCTCATCCAACTGCCGGACCAGCTTCAGTTGAAGTTGTGCAAAACCGTCGTGCCCCTTATTGCGGAGAGCCCGAACCGCGACGACAGGCAAGCGACTGTCGAATTGCGGCATTGCCACGGCGTCCCGCGCCTGCGAGTGTAATAATTTCCTCTTGAAATTCGGGTGAGCGCCACTCTCCTCGGCGACGGCAAACCGGGTTCCGAGCTGCACGCCTGCGACCCCCATCAGGAATAAGTATGCACACATCTTTCCCGTAGCGATACCCCCAGCCGCGAATACCGGGACTTCGGAAATCTCGAACAGTAGCTGCTGTAGCGGCACAGTAAGGCCTACGGGACCCACGTGACCCCCTGCTTCCGTTCCCTCAAGCATGAGAGCGTCTGCCCCATCCCGGCACGGTCAGGTCGATGCTTTTGAGAGAATTTTTTCTTGATAATTGTTAATAATTGGTAGCAAGAATCCTATATTATTTGATATATGCTTTCAGATAAAGACACAATGAACATATTGGATAACGAGCCGATCTATACCA
>CAYFXP010000538.1:0-19652 GCA_964346935.1 uncultured Syntrophobacterales bacterium | reverse complement strand
GTTGGATTTTAGGGGGATGGTGGAAAGAAACAATTCTTCCCTGCCTTTTTGGCCTCGAGAAGGTATTTATCCGCCTTGACAATCAAGCCGTTTTTGGTTTTGGCATCGGACGGGTAACCAGCGAGCCCGATGCTGATCGTGAAACCTTCCTCGACAGTGCTCTCATAAATCGGAACCTTCATCTCCCTCACCTTGCTCACCAAACGCCTTGCCAGATGAATCGCGTTCTTCCCGCTGGTCTCCGGGGTGATGATGGCGAACTCCTCACCACCATATCGACAGATATAATCAACCCTTCGGGAATTCTCCTTAAAAAGCCGCGCGATTTCCTGGAGGGCCTTATCCCCTGCAGGGTGACCGAAGGAGTCGTTGAATCGTTTAAAGTTGTCGATATCGATCATGAGCAAACTGAGAGGATGTTCGTAGCGGACAGCTCGGGCTACCTCTTGCGTGAGCAGTTCATGAAAGTGACGGTGATTATAGAGATCCGTAAGGCAATCGATAATGGAGAGATATTGGTAGAACTCCCTCTTCTTCCTCTCGGCGAACAAGAGCTCCCTGGTCTCAATTATCGCGCTCTGTCGGTTTAATGCCTCGCCGATGTGCTCCATCATCTCTTCCATTTTGAAGGGTTTCACCATATACGCATTGGCCCCGGCATTTAAGGCGTCTACCGAATTCTCCAGGGAGGGATTGCCCGTCATGAAGATGACCGAGGTATCGGGATGGATGCTCTTGATCATCTTTAAGAAGTCCAAACCAGCCATATCGGTGAGTTCAACCTCAACCACTGCGACGTTATAGAAGAACTCCTTAACCTTGTCCAACGCCTCCTTTCCATTTCGCACCACATCCGTAAAATACCCAGATTCCTGAAGTCTATCCATCAAGCTCTGGCGAATTTCCTCGTCTTCGTCAACAACCAGAGCATTTACCTTTTTTCCCTTTTCCCTTTCATCCTCCATATCCTACTCCCGACCTAAAATCTCTGAAAAAGTGGCTCCGACCGAGCATATTTAGTCTCTGTTAGATTAACATTTGGACTGCAGCACCGCACGACAGCAGCACAGTAACACTATATTATCGCAACACTACATGATTTTGCGTTCAGAACTCCTTTTCCGATTTTTTCACAGGCCTCTCGCCTCAATTGCTGAGTACAATAAAACATCCCTAATTTTTTCCCTACTTTCTGCAAAAGTCAAATGATTTTCTACCCAGCCTGCCTGGAAATATCGCTATCGATGATATTATCAACAATGGATTTGATGACCCGGAGAAAGATCTCCTTGGGAATATCCACCGTTTTGACCTCAGCGTAAATCCGATCACAAAGTTCCGTTGTGACTTGCTCGCGATCCCCTATCTCGGCGAAACGCTCGACCACCTCCTGCCTCAGTTGCTCAGCGGCACGCATCGTCTTTGAGATAAACTCCCTTCCGTCCTCTCCCAGGAAAACGCCATTTCGAGCGGCACAGAGGATTTCAACCTCATATTGGTTGAGCTTTGCCAGGGACCTTTGAAATTGTAAGAAGTTCTCATTTCCGATGGGATAAATAGTCCCCCCTTCATTGGGAATTCCCCCGGCATCCGAGGCAAACAGCGCCTTTATCTTGGGCACGTAAGCTGCAATGGAACACGAACTATGCCCCGGGACCTCTGTGAATTCGACGATGACCCCGTCGCCCAAATCAACCCTGTCCCCTTCGGTAACGACCCGGTCTACCGGAATGGCGCCGAAGTCCACATTGAGTTCCCCCGCTTCGCGCTGCTTTCCGTAGTATTCGATCATTGCCCGATTTCGTTCCCTGATGAAATGGATCGCTTTGTCTTTTCCATAGATTTCCTTGGTCCTAGCCGATGCCAACACCTCTATCTGAGGTAACCTCCTCTTGAAGAATGGCACGATTCCGCAGTGATCGAAATGAGAATGGAGGATGGCGAACTTGGTAATCCTCGATTGATCGATACCCCTCTCGTCCAACTGCCGTAACAGTATCGGTACTACATAGCTCATTCCCCCTTCGATGAACATATATTCCCTTCCCTTTAAAAGGTATATGCACATGTCGGTGGTTCCCAGATACTCGATTTCCTCGCTTACCTTACGGGGGTCCCTTATCCACATCATTGACCTCCTTGACGGGATCTCGCCTTCTCCAATGATTTCAAAGCCTCCATTTTCTTTTCCAGTTGATCCCCAAGGGTCTCAATTTCCCGGTCAATTCTCTCGAGCTCCCTCTTCTCTCGAACCACCGGGTGTCCCTTTGCCCTTTTCTTGATTATGTAGATCCTCTTCTTTTCCCTTTCTTGCCTCAATGCCTCTAGCCTTTCCTCCAGGCCAGTTATCGAGCCCCCAACCTCTTCAATCTCCTCTTCGAGCCGCTCCTCTTTCAGAGCTTCCTCCTCCCCTTCTTTCACCCCTGCCACGGGCTTTGAGGCGACCTTGGATCGCCGCTTCCTCGCTCCTCTCGTCGATGGGATCCGGTAAATTTTCATATCCTCCCTGTAATAGCGGGGTACCTTATTGAGATCATCCACGATGTGAACCGTGCCCGCTTTATCTCGCCAGCTATAAATCACGGTTTGCGCGTAGCCAAGGGCGCAAACGAAAATGCTTAATACCAGGGGAATGACGGCCTTATTCATAATGGTAACCCCCTTCCTCCTTCCCCCGCCTCTATCCCTTGGGCGAATTTCACCCCCGATCTTCTTTGCCTATAGTTTTCCTCCACCTCTTCTTTTGGGACAACCTCTTCTTTTCCTCCCGTCGCCTCAGCTTCTCCCCGGGGGGGACCTTCGTGGGAATTCTCATTTTGACGGGTTTATTGAACTCCGTCAGCTTTTGCTGCAGTCGCTGAAAGGCTCTCCTCTTATTTACTGCCTGATAACGGGACTCGGCGGCCGTCACGGTCACGCCCGAGGGGAGGTGTTTTAACCTGACAGCGGTTTCCTTTTTGTTCTTCCTCTGGCCACCTGGCCCTCTCGACCTATAATATTCGACTCGCACCTCCCCATAGAGGGTCTGGAGATCTGTTGCATATCCCTTCCTGGATGGTTTTTCTGCCAACTCCCGCCCTCTTCCCATGGGGATCACCCAATAGCTCAGGCATGTAATCTATCAGCTTAATCGCCTGATTTCCGCATGAATTTGTCCTAAGCGAGTGGCGATGATCGCCTTGATCTCCCTGCAACGGAGGAGAAGAGACTGGAAATCCCTGATTTTGTCCGTATCCTCCAGTTTCTTGAGGATGAACTCCAGTGCCTCCTTTTCCGCATTCATTTTTTCAATTTCCAACCGCTTCTTAAATCCTTCCTCGATTCTTTTGGGATCCATCCTCCTATTCCCTTTTCATGAAATGCAGTGGATTCTCTCCTTAGTCGGGGCGCTCCTCGTGCCTTATTCTCTCTCCAATGCTGCGCACAGAATGAATGAGGAGAAGCACCCCAACGACCAACAGGATAAGGGATAAGATGAAATTGATAGAGTCCCCGGTGGGCACGGAAATTACCCGCCAGCCGATGAAGATGGAAATAACGGATAAGAAGATGACCAAACCTTGGCCGACCCACCAGAGGAAAGCCTTCACCATTTCCCTCAAGGTTGACTATTCCATCAAACCGCCATCAAAGCCTCGCCAGGTCATTTCTCAACGGATTTAAAGAGCTCTACCTGCTCTCGCAAGACGCGATTGTCTTCCCTCAATTTCCGGTTTTCCGCGGCAATGGCCTGAAGCCTTCTTCCCAGTTCTCGAAACTGGGGAAGTCGCATATAGACATAGTAAGAAACGGCTACAAAGAGGAGTGCCACCACGGATAGAACGACCTCAGAAAGCCCCAATTCGCCTCTCAGGGTCCCTATGTAAACCACGAGAGCGATGAGTACCGCTCCCAGTATAAAACCAATGTAAACGATAACCTCTTTTTTCATCCCCCACATGCCCTGGCTTAGGTGTTTAAGATCAATCGAGTAATCAAGGGCGAGAAAATCCCCCCTGCTGCCTACGCCCTTGATGCATCCGAAGACTCCATACCATCCTTTGCCCATTAAGTCAATCTACGAGGTATGTGGGAAGTTCTGCTTGAGGCATCCATGGAATCTGTTATAATATATAAATAATGAAGAAGGGAAGGAAGAAAAATTCCAACATGTTGTTCCTGGATGTGGTGGATTCCCACGGGCTGAAATACTTCTCCAATGGAATAGCCCTCTCATCAGATAATTTTGCCCATGACTACGAAGAGGTGCCTGCTTTCGACTATAAGAGGCACCTTTTCCATAAGCTCGCCCCTGAGGATAAGATTGCCCTGAGGATCCTGGATGCTGGCAGGATAGGGATAACAATCTCTCAGCTTCTCATGGATTCTGAGGTAAACCACTACTCCACCCAGGAGGATGTGTTCTTAGCCGTTGAGCGATTAACCGCACATTATCGATTGGAAACGTTCTTAACTCAGAAGGCGGTTATCGAAAATGGCAGGCGGAAGATAAAGCTCATCAAAGCCTATCGGCTTAATAACCGAATACGGGGAAAGTACCTGGAATTGAAAGGGAAAATATCCCTCCGCAAGTGAATCCTCCAAGGAATCGCGTAATCTCCTCCACTGGTTTGCGGCGATCATTCGGAAACATTGCGTCGACAGCTAAGTATCCTACAAATCGCCAAGGTTGAAGGTACACCCTGCTGGCCGCGCTCCCAACGGGGTGAATCACTTCCCCAAAGTTGTTTGATAAAAGTGGGGAGATCCCCTAGATCGCCTCTATGGTTGAGGGGGGTTTGCGGGTTATGTTGTAGGTAACACTCACAACGCCTGGGACTTCATTTGTTATTCTCTCTGCTAGTTTGTCCAAAACATCATAGGGAAGCCTCGTCGGAGATCCCGTTATAGCATCTTTGCTGTCCCAACATCTCACTTCTATCTGAAACCCGTAGTCCCTTTTCCCTTCCCTCATCCCTGTCACTCTATCCTCATGCAGGATCGCCAAATACTGAAATGTCCCCGTCTCGCAAAGCTCCTCCTCAACGATTTTTGTGGCATTCCTTACTATCTCAACTCTTTCCGGCGTTACTTCCCCTATTACCCTTGCAGCCAGGGCGGGACCGGGAAAAGGTGGCCTATTATATATTTCCCCAGGGAGTCCTAAAGCCTTTGCTACCTCTCGAATAGCCGTCTTTCGCAATTGTATTACGGGCTCTATGACCGTATATCCGTACTGTTCTTCCGTATCGATTCCAAGCTGTTCGAGGATGTTGTGCTGTCTCTTAATGCCCGCAACGGTCTCCTCCACGTCTGTATAATTCGTGCCCTGAACGAGATATCTCGCGCCGCTCTCCCTAACGAGCTGACCGAAAACATCCCCGTAAAATGTCTGGGTTATCGCCTCTCTCTTTTCTTCAGGATCCATTAGGCCCTTCAGGGCATGGAAGAATTGTTCCTTTGCGTCGACAATTTCGACGGGTACACCGAGCCCTTCAAAGAGGGAAACAACCTTTCTGGGTTCACCGTGTCTCATTAAACCATTCTCGATGAAATACGTCTTAAGCCGCTCTCCCAGAGCCCGGTGTCCTAACATCGTAACAGCGGAGGAGTCGACACCCCCAGACAGCGCGTTAATAGCCAAGCCGCTGCCAACAACGGAGGAAATCTCACGTATTTTCCGTTCTACGAACTCTTCAGTGTGTAAATCCTCCATCCTTATCTCTTCAATCTTCATCTATCGCCTCCTCTTTTGGCAGGGTTGAGGCCTAGCATCAACTCCATCGTTAGGTAGCTCAGGAAATTCCCATCCCCCTACTTGATATCCCCATGATACCGCTGCAAGGACCTGACAGTGCCGTGTCCCCGTCGGTAGACCTCAATTCCCCTACCCGCGGCAATTGCGGCGGCTAGAGTGGTTATGTAAGGAACCTTGTACTGGATGGCCGCCTTTCGTATGTAGGAATCGTCGTATTTGCTTAACTTACCGCTGGGCGTATTGATTACCAGGTGTATCTCCCCGTTCATAATTCCATCCACGATATTAGGCCTGCCCTCGTGCATTTTGAGGATGAACTCGGACTCGATGCCGTTGTCGGCCAAAAACCCATGGGTCCCCTCCGTAGCCTTGATATTAAAGCCAAGTTCCCGAAACTGCATGGCCACCTCGAGAACGGACGGCCTGTCCCTCTCGGAAACGGTTATGAGCACGGTGCCCTCCTCAGGAAGTCGCTGTTGAACGGCCTCCTGCGCCTTGAAAAAGGCGAGCCCAAAGGAATCCGCCATTCCCAGGACTTCCCCGGTGGATCGCATCTCCGGCCCCAGGAGCGGGTCAACTTCTGGAAACATGTTGAACGGGAAGACCGCTTCCTTTACGCCAAAGTGCCGAATCGATTGGGGCTCGATGTGAAGGTCGGCGAGTTTCTTCCCGAGCATAAGCTGGGTGGCAATGCGGGCCATGGGAATGTTGCAGACCTTGGAAACCAAAGGAACGGTTCGAGAGGCACGGGGGTTGGCTTCAAGGATATAAACGGCACCCTTCGCTATGGCGTACTGGATGTTCATCAAGCCGACCACATTAAGCTCCATCGCGATCTTCCTGGTATACTCGCAAATAGTCTCAATGTGCTTGGCGGGAATGCTGGCGGAGGGTATCACGCAAGCGGAATCACCGGAGTGGACACCAGCCAGCTCGATATGCTCCATAACGGCGGGAACAAGGGTATCCGTCCCGTCGGCAATTGCGTCCGCCTCGGCTTCAATGGCATTCTCCAAGAATTTGTCTATGAGAATGGGACGCTCGGGCGTCACGCCCACGGCTGCAGCAACATAATGTCTCAACATCTCCTCGTCATGGACAACCTCCATACCGCGTCCCCCGAGTACGTAGGAGGGCCGAACCATCAGGGGATAGCCTATCCTTTCGGCAATTCCGAGGGCTTCATCGAGGGTGCTTGCCATGTCGGATTCAGGCTGAGGAATGCGAAGCTTGCGCATCATCTGCCGGAAGCGATCGCGATCTTCAGCTAAATCTATAGTCTCCGGCGATGTGCCGATAATCTCGACACCAGCATTGGCCAGTTCATTGGCGATATTGAGCGGTGTTTGGCCCCCAAACTGCACGATTACGCCCTCGGGCTTTTCCTTTTCGTAAATGCTTAACACGTCCTCAACCGTAAGCGGCTCAAAGTAGAGCTTATCCGAGGTATCGTAATCGGTCGAGACCGTCTCGGGATTACAGTTGACCATAATCGACTCAAAGCCTTCGTCCCGTAGCGCAAAGGCCGCGTGTACGCAACAGTAGTCAAATTCAATTCCCTGACCAATACGATTAGGTCCTCCGCCCAGAACCATGATCTTCCGTCTCCTGCTGGCCTTGACCTTGTCTGGGGCATTGTACGTCGAGAAATAGTAAGCGGCATTTTTCACACCGCTGACGGGTACGGGTTCCCACCCTTGGACTACTCCCAGAGAGGTGCGCCGGTGCCTGACCCCCCCTTCCGGTATTGCAAGAATTTGCGAGAGGTACTTGTCTGAAAAGCCATCCTTCTTGGCCTGGACCAAGAGATCCGTTGGCAAGGTCTTGCCCTTGTACTCGAGAATCTTTTCCTCGAGCTCCACGAGTTCCTTCATCTGTTCAATGAACCACTCCTTTAAGTGAGTCTTCCTATGGAGTTCCTCCACGCTGGCACCCTTGCGCAGCGCTTCGTACATGATGAACTGCCGCTCGCTCGACGGCTCGGCCAAAAGCTCCATCAAATCATTCAGGGACCTAGTATGGAATTTCCTGGCAAAGCCAAGCCCATAACGGCCGTTTTCCAGGGATCGGATGGCCTTTTGCAAGGCTTCCTTGTAAGTCTTTCCAATGCTCATGACCTCGCCGACAGCTCGCATCTGTGTTCCGAGTTTGTCCTCGGCGTCCGGAAACTTCTCGAAGGCCCAACGGGCGAATTTGACCACCACGTAGTCACCATAGGGGGTGTACTTATCGAGGGTACCTTCCCTCCAGTAGGGAATCTCGTCCAGGGTCATGCCAGCTGCCAGCATTGAGGAGATGAGTGCAATTGGAAACCCAGTAGCCTTGGAGGCCAGGGCCGAGGAGCGTGACGTCCTCGGGTTGATCTCGATCACCACTACCCGGCCAGTCCGGGGATTATGGGCAAATTGGATGTTGGTGCCCCCGATTACCTCAATGGCTTCCACAATGGCATAGGAATACTGTTGAAGACGCCTCTGCAGTTCGGGTTCGATGGTGAGCATTGGGGCGGTGCAGAATGAGTCGCCAGTGTGCACGCCCATGGCATCCACATTCTCGATAAAACAAACGGTAATCATCTGGTTCTTGGCATCCCGCACCACTTCGAGCTCCAGTTCTTCCCAGCCGAGAACCGATTCTTCGACCAACACCTGACCGACGAGGCTTGCCGAAATGCCACGGTTAGCAACCGCGCGGAGTTCCTCTACATTGTAAACCAAACCACCTCCGGTTCCTCCCAGGCAGTATGCCGGGCGAATGACCACCGGGTAGCCGAGCTCATTGGCAACCTTTTCTGCTTCCTCAACACTGTAAGCCGGTGCACTCTGGGGCAAGTCGATGCCGAGTCGCTTCATGCTCTCCTTGAATGCTATCCGATCTTCGCCGCGTTCGATGGCGTCGACATTCACACCGATGATCCTGACGCCGTATTCCTCAAGCACCCCCGTGCGCGCCAGCTCTGAGGAGAGGTTCAACCCGGACTGGCCGCCCAGATTGGGCAGTATCGCATCGGGCCGTTCCTTCTCGACGATCTCCTTCAAGGCCTGAAAAGTAAGCGGTTCGATATATGTTACGTCGGCCATACCGGGATCCGTCATGATGGTTGCTGGATTGGAATTGACGAGCACGATCTCATAACCCAGTGTCCGAAGGGCCTTGCAGGCCTGGGTGCCGGAGTAATCGAACTCACAGGCCTGTCCTATGACAATGGGCCCTGAACCAATAATCATCACCTTTTTTACGTCATCACGTCTTGGCATACAGACCTGCCGATTACCCGTAGTTATCTCGGTTAATAGAAGCTCGGGCGGTTACAATCTCAGGTAAAGCTTATCGGGATCTTAGGACAGGAGGCTTGACAAGAACTCGCCTTCAGATGTTGGAATATAGGGAAGGGATAGCCGTATGTCAAGATCAAAAGGACATCCCCTCTCCGGGGGGGTGGCAAGAATTGAGGTCCAATGTAACGGCACCGCCGTATATCGATCAGCTGCTAAGCAATCTTTATGAACTGTATGGCTGGCCCAATGCGAAGCCGAACCGTTCTTTGATTTCTGAATATCTCTCCATCGATTTGCATATCGGCCGGTTTCTTCAAACTGATCACGGACCGAGTTGCCATACGATTGAAAAGCCTCTCGTCCCTCAACTCCATCGCCAGAAGTACCTTGAGCGCATTCAACGCCATCCTTCCAGGACCCATCTTCAGGCAGAGGATTTGAAATAGGCCCTCCTTCTCTCCAGCCCACCGGGTTGGTTTGAATCCCAGCCCAACACTCTTCACCGTAGAACCCAGAATGGCAGTATAGCTCCCCACGGGGAGTTTCTCCCCATCGAGCCAGATATCGGCTTCCAGTGAACGGAAAAAATTGCTCTCCGCGCTCTCCCTATCCAAGGCCGAGAGTAAGATCCTGAGGAGAACCCTGACGGTCTTCCACCTGCCCCTTCCCCCACCCTGATAGTACGCATTGAGCAGACTGACGGGAAAGCCCATCCCGAAGATGAAACCATACCGATCGTTCACCTCAAGGGCGTTCGTCCGGACGACTTCAAGGGGAGCCCATCCCTTGACGCCCCTTACAGTTTGCCGGAGAATTGCCTCCGATAAGCCCTTTATCCCCAGGGAGTTGGCGATGGTATTCATGGTCCCGCCGCGAAGAAGAGCGATGAGCGGGAGATCCGTTCCGCTATAGACGGGAATAAAGGCGCTGAGCGTATGGTGGAGGGTACCATCCCCGCCGTCTATGGCCAGGATATCGATTTCCGAGCGCCGAAATTCCCAAGCGATATCCGCAATCTCCTCGAAGGTTAGGGCTTCGCGCACTACCCCTTCATTGTCAAGGGTCCGCCTCAACCTTTCTATGCGCGCTGGATCTTCTGCGTTTTTCCTTGCCCTGGGGTTGCTCACAATGCCAATCATTGCCGCCCTTGGAAACCAATCCCCCTTTTCCTTAATCATAACCCATCGAGTCCGAAAAACAACTCCTTGGGGAGTTTCTTGAGTTCTGAGCGAACGGCCTTGTCTATGAGCCAAATTGGTGAAGGAGTGAAGTACCCATCGAGGACGAGAGGGCTGTTGTTTCAGAAGGCCTGTTGCGCGGGTTTTCCGGAGCCCTAAGTCATTAAGTGCCGCAGTGCTTCAGTCGAAAAGGGGGAAAAATTCGAGGGTAGAGGTTGGAGGCGGAAGGCAAAATTTCAATTGTCAAATGTCAAGCTCAAATGCTAAAAGGGAAAATCCAAATGTTAAATGACAAATACCTAATAACGAGCACGAGCACGAACAACGGACACGAAAAACGTACAGGAGAATCAATGCCAAAGTTGGGAATCCCTGGAAAAATGGAAAAACAAACTCTGAGGGGAAGGGAAATGGCCACGAAGAAGGATACGATTCTACTCCCCCGAGGAATTGAGGCTACCGAGGAAGGCCCGCACAATTTCCGGGTCGAATTGGGTATCAACCTCTTGTCTTATGACCTCAATAGACCTATCGATGGGGAACCCTTGATGGAATGAACTGTCGGACCGAAGACAGTCGAATGTCTCGGCGACAAAGAGGATCCTCGCCTGCAAGGGAATCTTTTCTCCCGCCAATCCATCGGGATATCCCTTTCCGTCAAATCGCTCGTGGTGGTGACGAATAAAGGATCCCGTAGCCCTTAGGAAGTCCACACCCACGACGATTCGTTCTCCCATCACGGGGTGTTGCCGGACTTGATAGAACTCTTGATCCGTCAACCTTCCAGGCTTACCCAAGATATGTTCACTAATCATGATTTTTCCCACATCGTGCAACAGGCCTGACAATTCGATCAGTCGTATTTCATCTTGGGAAAGCCCCAGGGATCTCGCCATGGAAGAGGCATGGTCGGCCACCCTTCTTGAATGGCCGGAGACAATCCCATCCCGTGCATCGAGGGCACCGGTCAGGGCCCCAAGGGTCGTAACATATCCCTCATAGAGCGCTTTATAGCTCGCCATCACCTCTTCCCTCGAGGGCTTATCCTCCAAGGGGGCCAAACGCCTGAGATCTTCCCGATGGATGCGATGATGTCCCCCGGGCGTTTTATAGGATTTCATTTTCCCCTTGTATATATAGTTCTTAATCGTCTGAACGGTCACCCCGAGGATTTTAGCCGCCTCTCTTGCGCTTATTATCTCAGCTTTTTTGGGGCTGGACTCCTTCATCCGACACCTCCGTATAATCCATCTCCCCTCTCATGGTAAAAAAAAGAAGCCTGGACTCCAGCACATAATTCCCGAGAGTGATTCCGTCCAGAAAGCATCTCTTCCCAATCACACGCTCCGATCTCACCGTAACTTTCCTGTCCGACGCTCATTACGAGCGACTGGAAAGTAAAAGAGCAATTTGCATGCCAATTACCCCAATTACCGATGCCCACTGCTTTTAACCCTTTCGAAATAGTACCCTAGCGCTTGCGCCACCTCAGGGGATTCGATCAAGACCCCTACCTCATGATTGCTGGTCAACGAGTAGTATGTCCAATTGGTACTTCCGAGGAGGCTAATCCTTCCATCGATGATGATCAGCTTTGCATGGGTTGTTACAAAGAGGGGATCGTAGATGACCTCCACCCCTTCCTTCGATAACATACGGCCGGTTAGTCTATTTCGCTCAGTGGCCCTGTTCCCTCGATCGCTTGTCTCCAAGATCACCTCTACCCTTATCCCCCTCTTTCGAGCGGATATCAATTCACCAATTAAGATATTGCTGGGGCTTTTTGGATGCTTGGCATAAAAGCTCGCCTCAAACATCATCATTTGAATGGATTTTTCCGCATTTGCCAACAGCCCCCGGGCAACTTGGAAATATTCCCTGTCCAGCACCACCTTTACATCTTTGACGGGCAAAGCATGCGTCGTAGAATGGCCTAAAAGGATAATCAAAACAAAAAAGCAGAACCTGCGCATACTCCTCATCTTTTCTCCTCCCCCCATAGATCATCCTTGCCGAAATCCCTCGACCGCATTGATCCCGGGCGATTGCTCGTGAGTAAGAAAAGCAATGGTTAGTTACTGAGTCAAATCATTATAGAAGATTTCCCGCTTTCGCTCAAAAGGAAATACGAAAAGGGATCCCACTATCGGAATATGCCCTCTGAGTGGCACGGATTTTTTGCATCCAATTCAGGTGATGGGCTGAAGCTTCTCCAACCTCCCCTTCTTCTCATCGACGCAGCAAAGGATGATCATTCCGGTCACAAAGAAAACGATGAGGGACAGGATACCCTTACGGAGGCTCCCGGTAACGGAAAGGATCAACCCGTAAATCAGCGGACCAAAAATGGATGCGAATTTCCCGGCTACGGCGTAGAATCCGAAAAATTCGGCGCTATTTGCCTCAGGGGTAAAGAGGCCCTGAAGGGAGCGCGAAGCGGCTTGGCTCCCCCCCAGGACCATTCCTGCCATGATACCGAGGATCCAGTACTCCCTCTTGGGGCTCCAAAACAGGCCCAGGACGTATGCCCATACAACGACCAGAATCCAGACCATGAGGGCCAGGAGGATCGTCCTCTTGTTGCCGAGCCTATCGGCCAAAAACCCGAATACGAGGGAACCTACAAAAGCGGTCCCTTGCACCACGAGGAAGTAAACGATCAGCTCTTCCGTTCCCATTCCCAGCACCTCGGCCCCGAAGATGGATGCCATGATGATGACAGTCTGAATGCCGTCATTATAGATGAGAAAGGCGGCCAAAAACTTGCTCAATTCCCCGTAGTTGCTGACCCTTTTGAGCGTGCGGAAGACCCGAACAAACCCGATTCTCAAGTAGGTTGCCCCATTGGGTAGGCTTTGCCTCCGTCCCCTTTCCCGCACCCAGATGAAAAGGGGAAGGGCGAAAATTCCCCACCATACGGCGACGGAGAGGAAACAGTGGTGAACCGTAAAATAGCCCCCCTGCAATCCCAGATAGTGAGGGTACTTCAGCATGATCAAGTTGATAGCCAGGATGGTCCCCCCTCCGACGTAACCCAAAGCCCAACCCAGGCCCGATATACGGCCAATGGTCTCATCCGTCGAAATTTCCGGCAAGAACCCATTGTAAAAGACGTTACTCCCCGAAAAACCGACGTGGGCCAAAATAAAGAAGAGCGCGCCAACCCAGTAATCTCCCTCCCCGATGAAATATAAGAGCCCCGTAAAGAGAATTCCCCCGTAACAGAAAAAGGCCAAGAAATGTTTTTTTCTTCCAGAAAAATCGGCAATAGCTCCTAAGAAAGGCGCCGAAATGGCAACGCAAGCCATGGCCACGGAAACGGAAAAAGTAAAAAAAGCGGCTCCGGGAAGGTGAATCCCCAGAACCCTAATTCCTGCCCTCCCAAAAGCAACCACCTCAGCAAAATATCTATTGAAAATGACGGCCAAGATCGTAGTGGCAAAGGCGGAATTGGCGAAATCGTAAATCGACCAACTGAGGACCTCCCTCGTTTTTACGCCATTATCCAACGGGCAACCTTCCAAGGCGAAATTGAGATCTGTGAAAAGAGGGGAAAACGAGCTCTGAGTGCAAAAGCACGGAGTATTGGGATAATATAGTGCTGCTGTGCTGCTGTCGGGCGTGTGCTGCAGTCGGAAAGGCGCAATGTCAAATGACAAATGCCAAATGACAAATAACGCATAACGGACACGGATAACGAGCACGGACACGCAACACGAACTCTGAGCGAAGGGATAAGGGTTTTCTCCGACATGGAAAAAATGTTACGGATGTATAACTAATGGAATCGAATCTCCCCCCCTCTGGACGACCAACGTGATCCGTTCTCCCTCCCCAATGTCTCGGAGGATGGATTTGAACCCCCCGAGGCTCTCAATTCTCCGACCGTTGACCTCAATAATCACGTCCCCCGTCATCAGCCCCGCCTTTTCCGCTGGACTGCCGTGCTTTACATCGGAAATCAAGACCCCTTCCGGACTCTCCAACCCGAAATATTTGCCCAATAGAGGGGTCACCTCCTGTACCGTCAGACCCTGTCCCATGACGAAACGGTTTTCCCTTTCCGATCCGCCCAACTGGATGCCCACGGACTTAGCCACTCTCCTTGATACGAAAATGGGGGCTTCAGCCCTGAGCGCTAGGGCTATCGCATCGCTTGGCCGGGAATCGACCTGTATCTCCGAACCATCCAACTTGAGATAGAGGATGGCATAGATAATGCTTCCTTCCACCTTATTGATGAGGATCCGAACCAATCTAACCTTCACGCGGTCAAAGATATTGTTGATGAGGTCATGGGTCATTGGCCGAATTGTCTTGATATCGTTTATTTTCAGGCCTATGGCCCTAGCCTCGGAGAATCCGATCAGGATCGGCACGGCCACTTCGTCCTTCATATCGACGAGAACAACCACCGAGCTCTCCCCCGCGGGATTCAAATCTACACCCTTGACCGTTACCTCCAGCTCATCTTCACCCTCCAATGCCAAAGCGGTTACGGGATTCGTAACGGAAATTGAACCGAAGATAATCCACAGTAAGATGATCCATCTCTTCATGATTTCAATTGCCCTCCTGTGTTCGTACTATAAGAGCTTTAAGAGAACCATCGCCTTCCCGGCAAATGGCTTTTATAGGCTTTTTGGACTCGACCATATGATCTTATCTCAAGAATACTCAATCATTCAGCCACGGATAATACTGCAAACCCAGCTGCCTCGATCTCACTCCTGACCGGTGAAGGATTTGTCGTGGCCAACCGAAAGACAACGATCCTCTTCCCCTTTGTGGTGGCCGGAATTGTCATGACACTGATGATGTTAATGCCATGCTTCTTGATCAACTGAGCGACCGTTGCCAGGGTTCCGGGCTTGTCGTCCATCTCAACCTCAATCCTTGAACTGGGCTCTCCCAAACCGGTCGCTTCCACGAAGGTCTCCAAAATATCCGTCTCCGTTATGATGCCCAATAACTCCCCTTTCTCATTCACCGCCGGAAGAGCACCAATCTTATGCTCATAGAGAAGCTTCGCTGCCGATTCAATGGTGGCCGTAGGCGGTACCGTGATGACGTCCTTTACCATGAGGTCCTCCACGGCGATCTTATTGAGAAGGTATTTGATCTCATAGATGGAAAGCGACGTAGCCGGAGAGGGAGAAGCCTGCCTAAGGTCCCTATCTGTAATGATACCGACAAGTTTCTTTCCCTCCAATACTGGCAGGTGCCGAACACCCCCTTGCCTAAGTAGGTTTAGCGCCGTTTGGAAAGAATCGTCCCGTTTGATGGTTATGGGGGACTTGCTCATCCGATTCTCAACCAGGAGCATTTAATCTCACCTCCCTTTTTGGGTTTGTCCTTGAGGCCCAGGAAGGAAAATCACGAATGAAGATGCAAAAATGGATATGAAAAAAATGTGTACCACATCATCAGGAAAAGGCACGCCACTGTCCAGGGAAAAAATTAGGACTTCAGCTGAATCTCCGGCGGATACCTCAGCCAAGGTCTCTTGGATACCTCAGTTCGAAGGCATCCCTTATCAACTCAACCCTTTCATCCCCTGGGGAAAGGGTGACCGCAATAACGTCGAAACGAGCCTCTATATCGTGAAGATGGTTTTGGTTAAGGTATGCCAGCGCGACCTTGGATAGTTGACGTTGTTTGTGGACGGTAACGGCAATTTCGGGGGGACCGTACGTATTGCCGGACAGCGTCTTCACCTCAATAAAACAGAGGGTCTTTCCATCCAGGGCGATGATATCCATCTCCCCCAACTTGCAGGTGAAATTCCGCTCCACAATTCTATATCCCTTCTTCCCTATATATTGAGCTGCTGCATCCTCTCCCCTCTTGCCGAGTTCCTTCCTGGCCTCTTCCATCCCTATCAGGTCTCCCACCTCAAGTTGTTTCCACGTGCCCCTTAACCCCTTTAAAGGTTATTCGATGAAGTTCGCAGCATCCAAATTTCCTAATCGCCTCTAAATGCTCCTTCGTTCCGTAGCCCTTATGCTTGGCGAAATTGTATTGAGGATATCTCTCATGGTGCTCCATCATAATTCGGTCTCTCGTTACCTTGGCGACAACGGATGCAGCGGCTATGGAAATGCTGACGGTATCTCCCCTCCTAATCAGCCGTTGGGGTATGGAGATGGGAATACCATTTACGCCATCCACAAGAAGATGATCCGGAAGGGGGGATAACTTCAATATAGCCATCTTCATCGCCATCAAGGTCGCCCGAAGGATATTGGTCCGGTCAATTTCACCCTGATCCACAACGGCTATCCCCACGGATTGCGCGCTGGAGAGGATTTTATCGTAGAGCTCCTCCCTCCTTTTAGGGGACACCCTCTTGGAATCCGTGATTTCATCACTCATCCATCCCCTCGGGAAAATCACGGCTGTTGCCACAACGGGTCCGGCCAAGGGTCCCCTGCCGGCTTCATCAATTCCGGCGACATTTCTGTAGCCAGCCCTGTAGCATTGACGTTCAAAGAAGTCCGTGGTCTGCTGAGGAACATCGTAAAGGGTGAGCTGAACCCGTCGTCTAGCGACCATAATCACTTCCATCATGGGGTTTGCTTCTTCGTCTTTATACGAGCTGCCCTTCCCCTTAACTGCCTCAAATAGTAAAGCCTTGCCCTCCGAACTCTTCCGCGATTGACGATCTCTATCTTTTCGATCCTCGGGGAGTGAAGGGGAAAAATCCTCTCTACGCCGATCCCATAGGAAACCTTTCTCACGGTAAAGGTTGCTCCAACCCCACCCTTGCGTTTTCTGATAACCAGGCCCTCGAAGACCTGAATCCGTTCCTTCTCCCCCTCGACGATCTTGAAATGGACCCTGACCATATCCCCGGCGTTAAAATTGGGCAGATCCATCCTCATCTGCTCTCTCTCAATAGATTCCATGAAATTCATCTTCTCCTCCTTTTATCTGCCCTATCCGCGACCCAGCAGCCGATCCAGGATAATGGCTGCCGCGGAGCGTACTGAAAGGTGGTTGTAATCAGAACCCACTATAGGAGCCAAAACGTAGTCGGAGTTCTTCAAGACCTCCTCTGTCAAACCCCATCCGGTCCCAAATAGTAAAAGAAACGGATGGGAGCGTCTCGACAGAATCTCCTTGAACTGGTGGTAGTCAACATTTCCCCGTTGGGGGCGAGCCGCTGTGGCGACAACCTTTACCTCTGCTTGCCATTCCCTTGCTATATCCCCAATGGTCGTCTCCATGGACTCCTCCACCTTGACCAAGGAAAGGGCATCTCGCCTTGTGGGATTATAGGTGGCTCCCCGCCCTTCGACCCAGTGCCGAAGGAACCTCTGCACCAGCTGAGTCTGGGATTTCAGAGGGGTAATAACGTAAAACCCCCCCGAGTCATAGGTCCTGGCAGACCGGGCGATATCATGGATATCCACGGTGGTCACCGCAGTGGCCACAATATTCCTGTTCCTATCATAAACGGGATAATGGACTAAACCAATATATATGTTGGGGTATTTAATGGTTTTCCCCGTACTCTTTAACGGGACCCCTGAAAACCTCGGAAAATGAGCTCTGACCGCAAATCTATCATGTAATTCTGAAATATCTACCGCGCTGACTGCACGACCGCAGCACTGCAAGACCGCACTCGTGAACTTTAGAATGGTCGAAAAAATGTTTCTGAGCGGCGAAGAGCGAATTTTCAGAGATCTCTTAACGATCGTCTCCTCTCCCCGCTTCCCTCTTTATCTCTTCCAACAAGGCGAAGTCATCTTCCGGGAGATTGGCCTTTTGCAGCAGATCAGGTCGCCGTAGCAACGTTCTCCTCAGCGCCTCCTTCCTTCTCCAGTGGTTGATTTGTCGGTGATTTCCCGATATCAAGACCTCAGGAACCCTCTTTCCCCTAAAAACACGGGGGCGGGTGTACTGGGGATACTCCAACAGGGCATTGGCAAAGGATTCCTCTAAGACGGATTCCGCTGAGCCTAAAACCCCCGGCACAAACCGGGAAACGGCATCAATGACGACCATGACGGCTAGCTCTCCCCCCATCAAAATATAATCCCCAATGGAGAGCTCCTCGTCCACATACTCCCTCACCCGCTCATCTACGCCCTCGTATCGCCCGCAGACGAAGAGGAGATGGTCGTATTTACTGAGCCTCCCTGCCTCAGGGTGATCGAACCGTATCCCCTGCGGAGTCATTAAGATGACCCTCGGTGAGCCGTTGGCCGATTTGATCCCTTCAATACCCTTAACAATGGGCCCAGCCATCATAACCATGCCACTCCCGCCGCCGTAAGGGGAGTCATCAACGACGCGATGTTTATCCGTCGTGAAATCGCGAATATCATAGATATTTACTCTGATAACTCCTCTATCAATGGCCTTCTTTAATACGCTTGATGCGAGGGGAGAGTGGAACATGTCCGGGAAAAGGGTAAGTATGTCGAAACGAATCATCCCTCCAGGAGCCCCTCCATGAGGTGGATCACCATCTGTCCCTTCTCCCTGTCCACCCGGACAATTACCTCTTCCATGGCTGGAATCAGCCATTCACCTTCTGCCCCCTGAACGAGATAAACATCGTTGCCCCCCGAAGGAAGTATCGATTTCACCCTGCCAAGAGCCCTCCCATCGTCGATAACGACTTCCATTCCAATGATTTCAAACCAGTAGTATTCCCCTTCTTCCAGGGAAGGAAGGTTTTCCCTCTTGACCAAAACCGATGCGCCGATGATCTTCTCCGCATCATCAATCCCTTCGCATCCCTTCAGCCGGGCCGAAATGAATTTCTTATGAATTTTCGCCTTCTGAATCTCGTAAGGCTTTATACGGCCCTCCTTGTCTTTCAGATAGAGCTTTTGATATGACAAGAAATCGGACTGCCTCTCGTTATAATAGTTAATTCTGAGATTACCCCTCAATCCGTGGAGTCCTGAAACCCTCCCGATGGTGATGAATTGGTCCTGCATTGGGATTTATTCGATGATCTCCAAAACGGAGTGCCTCCTGACCTTAGTCGATGCGGCACTCAGGATCGTCCTTATAGCCCGAGCCGTCCGGCCCTGCTTACCGATCACCTTGCCCAAGTCCTCTTTGGCAACTGTCAACTCGATGACAGAGGTCCTTTCACCCTCAATTTCAGAGACCCTCACCTGATCAGGGTTGTCCACGAGAGCTTTGGCGATGTATTCGATTAACTCTTTCATTCCTCCATTCCCCCTTGAAATGCATTGAGTTCGCAGAGGTAACCACCGGAGATCCAAATTCTCAACCTTCCTACGCCAGTTTTTTCAGGATGCCAGATTGTCTCAACAGGTTCCTGACCGTCTTGGTGGGCTGGGCGCCTTTCTTATACCACTCCATCGCCCTGTCCTCCATGATATGAACTTCAGCAGGGTCCTTATTGGGGTCGTAAGTTCCGATCTTTTCGATAAACCGACCATCTCTCGGGAAACGGGAATCCGAGACGAC
>CAYFXP010000537.1:0-5491 GCA_964346935.1 uncultured Syntrophobacterales bacterium | reverse complement strand
GGATAGAGAAAGACGATCTCGATGTCGAAGAGCAAGAATAACATGGCGATGATGTAATACTTGATGGGGATTCTCCTCAACGAAGAGCCGATCGTGGGCATCCCACATTCATAGGGGGACAACTTCACCGCCGTGCGCTTCCTCTGGCCTAACAGATGCGAAGCCAAGACGGCGAAACCCGCGAAACCGACCGCAATCATGATATAGATCAGTATGGCAAAGTAATCGTAGAGCATCGCTTCCCCTAGCTTGTGAAAAGTTTCTCCTTTGACGGCCAAACGATACAAAGTTGGCTTCAATTTGTCAAGGGGAAAAAAGTGAGTTCACTGAAAAATGGACAAGGAGTTCTGAGCCCTAATTAATCTCCTCAGAATTCCTACAATATATTGAAATCATAGCTTTTTTTGTCACAATCGATTTGTGCTATCCATATGGAATGATGGAATGTTGGAATATTAGAATAGTGTGTATTAAAAGTGAAAAGAACAGATCTTCCTTTTTCTTCCATTCAACCCATCATTCCAGTATTCCATTATTCCAATATTCTAGTTGGAGTGAAGCGAGCTCTAGAATGGTCGAAAAAAGCTTTTGAGCAGCGTAAAGCGATCTTTTCAGAGGAGTCGATTTGTAGGGGAGGAGTGGATTCTTCCCCTTCGTGGCCATACAGGGGGAATTCCTAGCTGAGCTTTTCGATCCGGACAGCACAGACCTTGTATTCCGGGATCTTGGCGATGGGATCGATCGCTGGATTGGTCAGGACATTGGCAGCGCTCTCAGCAAAATGGAAGGGGATAAAGATGGTGTTTCTCTCAACTCTTTCACTGAGGTCCACCTTAATCTCGATCTCCCCCCTTCTAGAGAGGACTTTAATTTTTTCCCCCTGGGCAATCCCTAATTCCTTGGCATCTCGGGGATTGAACTCCACATATCCATCCTTCACTTCTTTGTTTAATGAGGGAGATCGGCGGCTCATGGTCCCAGTATGATAGTGGAAATAAATCCTCCCCGTAGTCAACATATAGGGATAATCCTTATCCGGTAACTCGTCCGGGGGTAAGTACTCGATGGCATGAAACAAACCCAAGCCTCGGGCAAATCGATCCATATGCAAATAGGGAGTCCCCGGGTGCTCCCGGTTTGGACAAGGCCAGTGCAGCCCATCCTTCTCGATACGGTCATAATATATGCCGCCGTAGCTTGGGGTTAACCGTACGATCTCCTCCTGAATCTGAGAGGGATCATCGTAGCTCATCTCGTAGCCCATCCGGGTGGATAGGTCACAGATAATCTCCCAATCCTGCCTGGAGTCCCCAATGGGCTCAATGGCCTTTCGGACCCGTTTGACTTTCCTCTCCGTATTGGTAAAGGTGCCGTCTTTTTCTGCAAATGACGCCCCCGGAACCACCACATCAGCCAGCTGGGCAGTCTCCGACATAAAGATATCCTGTACTACCAAAAAATCCAGGGACTTGAGGGATTGCTCCACATGCCCAATATCGGGATCGCTCACCATGGGGTTCTCCCCGAGGATGAACATGGCCTTAACCTCTCCCGCCATGGCCGCCTTCAACATATCCGTCACCGTCAATCCGGTTTTGGTTGAGAGTTTGGACCTCCAGGTGCTTTCGAACTTTTGGGCAATCTTCTCATCAGTAACAACCTGATAGCCCGGATAAACGTTGGGGAGGGCACCCATGTCACATGCGCCCTGCACGTTATTCTGGCCCCGCAGGGGATTGACACCGGTACTCGGACGACCCAAATTGCCCGTGAGCATGGCCAGGTTCGCTAAGGACTTGACATTATCCACTCCGGTGGTGTGCTGGGTGATTCCCATGGCATAGACGATTGAGGAAGACTCGGATCGAGCATACGCATCCGCGATTCCCTTGATATCCTCTGCGCTAACCCCCGTGATCTTTTCCACTCTTTCAGGGGTGTACCCCTCCACTACCCTTTTAAATTCCTCGAAACCCTCCGTCCGTTCCTCGATGAATTTGGAATTGTGCCATCCTTCTTTGAGAATGACGTTCATAATCCCATTGATGAGGGCAACATCCGTTCCCAGGTTGTGGCGAACGAAGATATCGGCATAGGAGGCCAGGTGAATTTTCCTCGGATCCGCCACAATTAACGTGGCCCCCTTTTCCTTGGCCTTGAGGATCCTCGAACCTATAAGTGGATGGGCCTCGGTTGTGTTAGATCCGATGACGAAGATGCACTGGGCTCCTTCGATTTCCCCAATGGAGTTGGTCATGGCCCCACTTCCGAAGGCGGCGGCTAGACCAGCCACCGTTGACGAGTGTCAGAGGCGGGCGCAGTGGTCGATGTTGTTGGTTCCGACCACAGCCCGGGCAAGCTTTTGAAGGAGGTAATTCTCCTCATTGGTACACTTGGCTGAGCTCAGAAAAGCGATGCTATCTGGACCCGTCTCTTCCCTTATCCTCTTTAAGGTATCCGCCGTAACCTGCAAGGCCTCGTCCCAGCTCACCTCGCGGAATTGACTACTTCTCTTGATGAGAGGGCTGGTCAGCCTGTCGCCGCTATTGACGAATTCGTGGACATTCCACCCCTTGATACAGAGCCCTCCCTGGCTGACAGGATCAGTCTTACAGGGCATCGCTCCAACCAGCTCCCCATCTAATACCTCCAGGTAAAGGCCACAGCCACACCCGCAATAGCCGCACGTCGTGATTACCGTCTTATAGTCCATCTCCTCAGCCCATTTTTCTCGTTTCTATTTATTGACATCGGATAAATCCAACGTGACTTCCCCCAAAATGTTCAACGGTGATTTCCCGTCCACGGCCTCCCCAGTCCTGTAGTCGAGTACCTCCGAGACGATTTCTCCAACCTTTTTGTACAGGGTCCGGACAGGGATATTTGAGGGACAAGCCTCTTCGCATAAACCACAGTCAATGCACCGACCCACCATATGGACGGCCCGGCTCAGGTGAAATGTCGGGTTCTCCGGGGGGAGTTTGCCGGTGAGGACGAAATTCCGGTCTTCGAGACTGCAGGCCTCGCAGAAACACATGGGACAGACATCCCTGCACCCATAACATTTGATGCACTTATTGAACTGACCTATCCAGTAATTCAACCGTTCGCCTTGGCTCATCCCTTCGATCCTTTTCAATCGCTTGCTCTCGGAAATCCCGTCAGCCTTTTCCCCCACCACCCACTCTGATGGATAGGGCTTGTAGCACTCACAAGCCTCGGCCAATTCACGAGGACAAGCAATCCCCACGGGGATGACTCGATCCCGATGGAGTTGATTCCATTTGAACAGTTCGATCAACCCCCTCTCGTCGCATCCCCTCACCATCACCCCCAAGGAATGCTCGGGATATTGATGCGCCGTCCTGAGGAGAACCTTATTCAAGGGATACCGTACGTCCCCCACCACCAGGGATTCCAAATCCCCCATGTTCCCCTTGGTGAACAGATAGGGCCCGGGATGGGCATGCTGCAGTTTGAGCCCAACAAATCCGCTGATTTTCCCTTCTTTGAGTAACGCACTGACCTTTTCAGCCATCTCCTTCATCTTTCCATCCTTCCATCAGGATCTCGCTACTATTAGGATGTCTTAAGCTGCGATGGCCCCAACTCTTTGATCTTTTGGGTAAAGCCCCGGATGAGCTCGGCAAACTTGGTCCCCTCCGACGCAGAAACCCAATCCAGATGCAATCTCTCCTCTTCAAAACCCGTAAACCTCAGGAGTTCCCTCAGTATGGCCACTCGCTTAATGGTCATGTAATTTCCCTTTAAGTAATGGCAATCCCCAATGTGGCAGCCGGCAACGATCACCCCGTCAGCTCCTTTCTGAAAGGCCTTCAAGATGTGGTGGGGGGAAATGGTCCCCGTGCACATCACCCTGATGGTCCGTGTATTGGAGGGATATTGCAGCCGGCTCACCCCGGCCAAATCGGCGCCTGCATAGCTGCACCAATTACACAAAAAGGCAATAATCTTGGGCTCGACCTCTGCCCTCCTCGTTTCCTCTGCCATTTATTTCTCCCTCATGGGGTAGTTATTCAAAGGCCTTCTCGATCTGGGCGTATATCTGATCGTGTCTGAACCCCTCAAGCCGGATGCTTCCCGAAGAACATGCCGCTGCGCATCCCCCACACCCCTTGCACAGGACCTCGTTGATTTCGCACGTCGCCTTTTCCTCATTATATGAGACGGCCATGTACGGGCATACATCGATGCACCCCTGGCACCCCGCGCAGAGATCGGTATCAATATGAGCGATGGCAGCCTCCGTCTCCAGCTTCTCCTTGGATAGAATCGTGCTGGCCCGGGAAGCAGTGGCATGGGCCTGGGAGATGCTCTCTTCGATGGTCTTGGGGTTGTGGCAGAGACCACACAGGAAGACCCCTTCCGTGGCAAAGTCAACGGGTCGCAGTTTCATGTGGGCTTCAAGAAAAAAACCATCCTGATTCAGGGGGATTTTATAGAGTTGAGATAGGGTCTTGTTGTCCTCGGGGGCGAGAATACCCGTGCCTAACTGTAATAGATCCACATCGATGGCGAAACGTTCCCCGAGAATGACATCAGTAACCTCAATCCGCAAGAGGTCTTGTCCACTTTCTTTAAATCTCGTCACCACCGGTTGGTCTTCAGGGTCAAACCGGAGGAACACTACTCCCTTATCCCTGGCCTGCCCAAAGAAATCTTCCATGAGCCCGTAAGTCCTCATATCCCGATAGAGGACATACACGTTCGCTTTCGGGTTCAACTCCTTCAATTTCAGGGCATTCTTAATGGACTTTCCGCAACAAACTCGGCTGCAGTAAGGATGCTCATCATTTCGGGATCCCACGCACTGCATCATCACCACGCTATTGCAGTTCGCGTATTTCTCCGGGTGATCGACCAGGCCCTCCTCAAGTTCCGTGGCTGTATATACCCGTTCATCCTCTCCGTAGAAATAGGCCTTGGGCTTGTATTCTCTGCCGCCAATGGCGATGATGGTAATCCCATGTCGAACCTCTTCCTCGCCGCCGTTTCCCACATTCAGTTTGGAGGTAAAGTTTCCGACATACCCGAAGGAATCTGCCACTCGGCTCTCGAGATAGACACGGATCGAGGGATGATCCTTAACCCTTGAGATCACGTCATTTAGATAGGCTTGTACATCTCGACCATTAAGAGTTTGATAAATGCTCCTCGCATTCCCGCCAAGCTGCTCGGATTTTTCTACCAAGCTTACCTCAAAACCCTGATCGGCCAGGCTCAAGGCGCTGGTCATCCCCGCAATCCCTCCACCTATCACTAAAGCCGTTGGGGTTAGATCGATGGATACCTGCCTGAGGGGCTCACTCAGCCTCGCCTTGGCTACGGCCATACGTACCAAATCCTTGGCCTTCTCGGTGGCCCCTATTGGATCCTGCGCATGCACCCATGAACACTGGTCTCGGATATTCGCCATCTCAAAGAGGTACTGATTAAGTCCCCCTTCCCTTAAGGTCTCCCTGAACAAGGG
>CAYFXP010000536.1:0-9611 GCA_964346935.1 uncultured Syntrophobacterales bacterium | reverse complement strand
AGTTACCTTTGCCCTATTTTTCCGAGCCCATTGGAGGTTGTTGTTCTCAATGGCTTTCGTAAGCTTAAGAAATTGTTCTTCCACCCGAGCATAGTCCTCTCCCAAGCGGGTGGCGCCTGCAGCCCGAGCAAGGTCTCGGGCTTTAATGGTGTCGGCCAGTGCAGGCCTCGCGAGCTTAGCCATCTCTTCTGCACGTTGTAGTTGGGCTCGCCCGTCGGAGATCTTCTGTAAAACCTTCGAAAGCTCGCCCCCGCGATCAAGTATCGCCTTGGCTTCCTTGAGGGACATATCTGCTTTGGCGAACCACGTTGGGGCCAGGACATTGACTTGATTTTTCCGTGCGGTCCCGATGTCGTTATCTAAGCGGTTAATGTGCTCCATAGGATTTTCGGATCTCGCGATTGGCTCCACCTTTAATTGGCCCCTCGCACAGGCACCCAACAAATAGACCACGGCAATGAGAAGTATCATGATTCCAATCTTCTTCCTCATAAACATCGTCTCACTCCTTTCCCTTGATTTATTGAATAGAATGCTTCAACTGCCAAGACAGAAAAGTAACGACACCCTGGGAACATAATGAAGCTACATACGCAAAGAATCCCGGAAGCCGCCCCAAAGACCCCCAAACAGACATTAGTTTACAGTTTTAGATTTTTCCGGTCGCTAATACTTATGGAAAGGCTAGAGATGTTACCTGATCAAAAGCACCCCGGCTATTACATAAGAAGCAATGAATGTGCCAATTGATGGCAGTGTGGGGAGTAATGGGAAAGGTATTTACTTCAAGATAAATTTGGAAGATTTTGCAATCGGTTATTCCGTTGATTAAGTAACAACCAGTAAAATAAGTACTATTAGTGCGAATCGTAACCAGAGAGGTTTTGCAAGCGGGGCGGCGAAGCTATTTTCCTTGTTTTCGAGTAGCTACCCAATCCCTCAGCCTTGCTTCCCGTCAAGAGAGCGAATCGCGATTTAAGCTTCCCGAGCAAAAACCGGACCGTTACGTTTTCCACCCAAGGAGTTACCTTTTTGTGATATCAATACAAATCTGTAATTCCCGCAAAGCGTGGGCCTACGAGATTGGCCGTGCCCCGATCCCATGGGTCCAATAATTCTCCGAAAGCCTAAAAAATCCCCAATTAGATGAGAAAACTCTAGATATTTAAACCTGGTTCTTTTTTTTTCAAGATATCCAGGGATAATCAACTTTGACAGAGATCGAAGCGCGATATATTCATATATATAAGTATATGAGTATTTAAAGTGACTTTCCGTTCCAAGGCCATGGAGAAATGAACGAGAAATCCCTTGATCTCAACAGCGCAGTACCTCTCTATTACCAGCTCAAGGAGTTACTAAAGCAGAAAATCTACCTTAATTCATGGAAACCTGATCAGATGATACCTTCAGAGTCGGCAATTTCTGCAGCGTACGGTGTTTCTGTTGGAACGGTAAAAAAGGCGATTTTTGAATTGGTGAGAGAGGGAATACTTTATCGGAGGCGGGGGAAGGGCACGTTTGTGGCCCGTCCCAACTTTGACCGAAGCTTCATACGGTTCTTCAGATTTGCTTGGGATGAGGAGGGAGAACCTATTGTTCCTACCTCTCGGGTTATCAGCTCAGAGGTTACTCTCCCGTCGGAACAGGTCAGGAATGTCCTAACGCTTGGCGAAAATGAGGATATCATCGTGATAAAACGAGTAAGGAAGGTGAGGAATATACCCCTTGTATTAGAAGACCTCTGCCTGCCTCAACGTCTTTTCTCTGGATTTGAAAAAATAGATATTAGCGAAAAGTTACTGTATCCCATTTATGAGGAAAAGTATAACATCCCCATAATCTGGGCTGATGAGTTCTTAGAGCCCAGAATAGCGACCGAACAACAGGCTCATTACCTCGGCATTGACCAGGGAGACCCGGTTATCTATATTGAGCGCATTGCTTATACATACGGTGATAAGCCCGTTGAGTTTAGATGCTGCATAGGCAGAGGGGATGGGTTTCGATACCACATAGAAATTCATTGAGCATTGGTTGGTGGTTCTATCATGCCGATTGTAGATATTTCAGGGTCTTACGATTTACATGTCCATTCTAACCCCTCACTGTTCACCCGTATCGGAGATGATCTTGACCTTAGCCGGCATGCCGTGGAGGCCGGACTTTCGGGGATATTGTTGAAGAACCATTTTGAATCAACCGTAGGAAGAGCATCTATAGCAAACAAGGCCATCGAAGGTATCCATATCTTTGGAGGTTTGGTTCTTAACGGATTTGCCGGAGGCGTGAATCCCATTGCTGTCGAACATGCCCTGAGACTTGGTGCGAAGGAAATTTGGTTTCCCACTATTGATTCTCTCGCACATAGCAAGGTTTTCGGCCATGTGGGCGGATTCGGTTACCAGGAATCAGGGACAAGAGTACCAAGGGAACCAATAACCATTTTGGACCAACAGCACTTGAAAGAGGAAACGAAGGCCATTGTGGAGATCGTTCGAGATTATGGCGCTATCTTGGGGACCGGGCACTTGGGGAAGGATGAAATAGTATCCCTGGTGCGGTTTGCTCATGCGCTCAACTTCCATCGTTTGTTGATTACCCACCCTTTCTTTAACCCGCCCGGTCTTTCGGTTGGGGAGCTGGTGGAGCTGGCATCGTTAGGTGCACAATTCGAGCTGTGTGGCGGTAATCTCTATCCCATTCCAGGGGTTGGCCGTATCGATACCTACCGTGAGACCGTGGCAGAGGTAGGTGCTCATTCTATCGTGCTTTCCAGTGATGCAGGGCAACCACGTAAATCACTCCCCGCCGAGGTCTTGCGGATATTCGCTCAATGCCTGATGGAGAAAGGAATTACCCAAGGAGAGATCGATACGATGATGAAACGAAACCCAGCTCAGCTGTTGGCCATTTGACTTGATCGGAAAGGGGGTGATATTCCATGGTGTAGCAAGAAGATTTGTCAAGGAATGGAGGCACATTTGTTTGGCTGTCAACGAACTATGCATTTAACAAAGGGGGGTGTAAAAATGAAACGATTGATTTTCATTCTGATAGTAGTGTTTGGGATAACCGGTGTTGCTCTGGCTGGCGATTTTCCAACAAAACCCATTACCCACATCATCCCGGCGAAAGCAGGCGGAGGTTTTGATCGGTCATCACGGGTAGTGGCTGCAGGTTGGGAGAAGATTCTCGGACAACCAATCAAGTTTGCCTATCTTCCAGGTGCTTCCGGTATGATTGGCTTCCAGAAAATGATGTCTCAGCCGTCTAATGGTTACACCACTATCATGACCACTATCGCCATGCAGGCCATGAACATCAATACCGGTGCATCGAAATATGAGTGGAAGCAGATCGGTTTTATAGGGAATCTGATCGCCGATCCGAACGTCATTCTCGTACATAAGGATTCCCCTTGGAAAACCATCAATGATTTAATCGAGGCTGGTAGAAAAGCCGAAAAATCCCTGACCATTTCCACCTCACATCCCAAGGCGGTATCCACGCTGGCTGCCCAGATATTCATCAAGCTTACCGGAATAAATGCCAAGCCGGTGCCTTTCGATGGCGGGAGTAAGGCCCGTAATGCATTGGCCGGTAAACATGTTGATGCCTGCATAGGACCATATTTTTCCGCCTCATCAAAAAAGGAGTTCATCAGGGCGTTGGCCTCTTTTACCGATGAGAAGGTTTGGCCTGGAATTTGGGATGTCCCCACTTTGTCTCAAGCTACCGGAAAACCCTTTCCAAACCTGGTGGAACCGTTTTCGTTCATGATTAAGCGTGATACGGCGGTCAAGGCACCGGATGCATATAAGAAGCTGGTCACGACTTTTAAACAGGCCATCGAGAGGAAAGAGACCCAGGAAATGGCAAAGAAAACTGGGATGGCGCCGTTTATCGAGTATTGGCCGCCGGAAAAATGTGATGCCTATGTGCACAGCTTCCAGAATGTATGGGAGAAATACAAAGATCTTATGAAATGATCACCGAGTTGACTCCACTGATACTTTTTCCGTGCCAGCTTGATTGCCAAATCACCTTCTCTTGGTTGGTAAAACACGGGTGGATGAGTACTCAGGGGAGGAACGGCTGAGGAATATTAAGTCCACAGGAGACATGGGCATAAGCATTAGAGCAATCCACTGAAACGAAGATGTGCCGGAGAATCCCAGTGGAAATAGCCCCATGAGACGGCAGACTGTGGCCCAATTTCCGGAAGGTGGGGTTGACAAGGGTCACAGTCTGCCCCCGCGAAAGGCCCTCTTTTTAGGAATCCAATCGAGGGTTCTCGAAGCAGGTATCGTTGTTCCTCGATCATGCATAGAATGGCCGAGCCCGGTTATTCGTTGCTAAGCGAACTTGGAGCAACGTCCTGAATACTCCAACAATTTTAGCCGTGATTTGTTGAACTCAATGACGCCTTTCCCAGGAGGGGGAAGCAAGAAACGGATGGAGAGAATCGATGAATAAACCAAGGAGAACGATCAACTGGGGCGAAACGGTCGTGCCCGGCATAGGGCTACTATTTGCTATCGCTTATTTTATCCAAGTGACGGATGCCTCATGGGTTGCCATATATTGGCCCGCTCTCATCGCCAGCGTTGTAGGCGTACTATGGATTATGATCCTGTTCTCCTTTGCGTTTCCGAAAGCCGAACAGGCCGACAGAAGGCGCTTTTCCCTTTCCTGGCTCTGGCGGAAGGGACGAAAAGTGAGCATGACATTTTTGGCCTCAATAGGATATCTTCTTGTGCTTCCGTACCTCGGTTTTTCGCTGACTAATTTTTGTTTCATGATTTTGGTGTTCCGCTCTCTGGGAAGCAAGAGGTGGATCCAGAACATCGTCGTTGCCCTCATCATTACCTTATTCTTATACTTTGCCTTAGTGGTATTTATGAAGATGTCTTTGCCCCAGTTCACCATTGGGGAATATGCGATCTAAAGGAATTCAGTTTGCAAGGAAGCGACTATGGATCTTCCCGGCATTGATGTTATGAGTTCAGGATTAGCGTTGTTATTGCAGCCTGATACCCTGATATGGCTGGCAATCGGCCTGACTGCGGGGTTTACTGTGGGGTCGATCCCTGGTTTTAACGACACCAATTTTCTGGCCATGATATTGCCCTTTACCATCTATCTTGGAGCCATGAATGCAGTTATTTTCATGATGGCTTGTTTTTGTGGATCTCAGGCGGCCGGTTCCATCCCCGCTATTTTGCTAAACATTCCTGGAACTCCCAGTAATGCCCCCACTTGTTTAGAAGGGTTCACCCTTACAAGGCGAGGGAAGGCGGGCCAAGCGCTTGGGTGTTCCATTTTATCGTCCTCAGTTGGTGGATTCCTGTCAGCTTGTTTTGCGTTAGTCCTGACCCCCATTGTCGGGATCTATGCCCTTAAGTTTGGTCCCGCGGAAATGTTCATGGTGGCCATATTTGGCATGACGGCTGTCGGTTCATTGACCGGTAAATCACCTTTGAAGGGGCTTTTCTCAGCAGCTTTGGGACTGTTTGTTGCCTGTGTAGGCACCGAGGTTCAACAGGGTTACACTCGGGCCCCATTCGGCTTCTATGAGCTCTATGAGGGGTTCCCCCTTATTCCGGTACTTCTTGGTTTGTTCGGCTTTGCTGAATTATTTTCCCTCGTGCAGGAAGAGATGCTGGTAATGAAGGGGTATCAGCGGTTTACCGGTTATGGGCCCATCTTTGAGGGAATGAGAGAGGCCCTGCACTATTTGGGGGGCATGATACGATCGGGGTTTATCGGTATCATTGTTGGACTCATCCCCGGAACAGGAGCAGCGATTGCCACATGGATAAGTTATGGTCAGGCTAAGCAATGGAGCAAGACGCCGGAGAAATTTGGCACCGGTCATTACGAAGGGCTTGTGGCTACTGACGCCTGCAACAATGGGGTAACGGGCTGGGCACTCATTCCCACGGTTACCCTTGGTATTCCCGGTTCTGGTACTACTCTGGTTGTGATGGCAGCCATAATGATCAACGGGATCTTGCCGGGTCCCAGTTTCTTTGAGGACTACGCCAGAGAAGCTTATGCTATCTTGTTTTCCCTGCCATTGGCAAATATCCTCCTTTTCGTTGTCGGCCTGGCGGTGACGCGGCTGCTGGTTCAAGTTACCGCAGTTCCGACCCGATTTCTGGTTCCCATCATCGGCCTCTTCTGTCTGGCAGGGGGATTTGCGTGGCGGTCCATGGCCTTTGACATGTGGTTGGTGGTTATATTTGGGGTTTTTGGCGCCCTTCTATCCCGTTATGGTTACTCGGTCCCCGCCTTTTTGCTGGCCTTGCTCCTCGGGCCACTGGCCGAAAGGAATTTCTACTGGGCGATCCAGATCGGTGGTATCCACAGCTTTGTTGGTCCCATTGTCCTGGTTATCTTGTTGGCCACAGCTGGGGTGCTGATACTGCCCCGCGTGATGAGGAGAATGGAGAGACGGGGAAGAGAGTAGCTGTCTTCTTGTTGTGGTGGATATGAAGGCGCCCAGGAGGAGGAGATGATATAAATGAACAAGAGGAAAGAACTATTGAAACTTATACCCGAATTCGACCTGATCGGGGACAACCACCTCCGAGAAAAGGCGTTAGCGGTTTGGGAGGAAGCTATGCGGTGTCGGGGTTGGACGGTCGAGGATCTGATTAGCATGCCATTTACCCTTTCGGCTGAAAACGTAACAACGAGCCTGCCCGAACATGTCCGGGCCGTTTGCCAAATCTGTGTGGCCTGCGATAAGGTTTTCACGGATGCCTACGGGGAGAGGAAAACTCCGGTCAACCGTGACCACTTGATAGCTGGCGCCCTCTTACACGATGTTGGAAAACTCTATGAATATGATAAAAGGGATGGGAAGATAGTTAAGAGCAAACACGGTGAGTACCTTCGCCACCCCTTTAGCGGTGTAGGATTGTGCTTCAAACACGATATCGGTGAAGAAGTGATGCACATGGTGGGAGTTCACTCCAAGGAAGGGGATCATTTCAGGCGATCTGCCGAGGCGATAATTTTGCACCATGCGGATTTTATGGATTTCGACCTTGCCCTGCTCGCCTGACGAATCCTGTGGCATGAAGTCCAGTACCGAAGGACGAGGCGGTTAGATGATAATAGATGATACGTGCGCAGGATGTGGAAGTTGCCATCCCTACTGTCCGGCCGAGGCCATAGGATATAGGGGGCGCAAGAGCGTCATCGACGAGGATAGGTGTTTCGAGTGTGGGACATGCCTTCGATCCGGGGTTTGTCCGGTTGACGCAATTCGCGAATCTCCGTTTGTCTTCGACTATCCGAGGTCTGTGAGGAAGTTCTTCTCCGATCCAACTACGACCCATGAACAGACCAAGATCCCGGGGAGGGGCACAGAGGAGGTGAAGACCAATGATGTTACAGGCCGAATTAAACCCGGGGAGATAGGGATCGGCATAGAAATGGGAAGGCCTACTGTCGGGGCTTCGGTGAGGGAGATTGAAAAAATGACCCGGCGCCTTGCGGAAAATGGTTTTACCGATTTTGAAAAGGACAACCCCTTAACAAATCTGATGTTGGATCGAAAAATCGGGAAGATGAGGGGGGAGATAGCGGGCGAACGGGTCCTCTCCGTAATTCTCGAGCTTCGAATCAGGGAGGATGAGCTTTCGCGTTTTCTCAGGACCATCCGAAAGATCGCCCGTGACCTGCATACCGTTTTTACCCTCGACCTGATTGTCTGCCTCGCGGATGATCTTCTCATCCCGCTCAGAGATGTAATGCATGCGGAGGGCTTCGAGATAAGGCAGAATGCCAAGATCAATCTCGGCTTGGGAAGGCCAAGAGCGGAGAGGGAGTTATGACTCACACGCTTCACCGTGAGGGCAAACCTGAATCCCTGGAAGAGGACTTCCTTCTCCTCATCACGCCTGCTGTCGGGAGGAACGATTCCGGGGCAGGTGAGAAACTGAAACGGTTGATTGAGATCGTATTCAAGAGTGGTCCTGTAAACTACGGGTGCTACGAAAGGGGAAGGAACATCTTTTCGGGGATCACCGTCGATGAGGTCAAGGATAGCACGGGGGACCGATCGCGAATACGGTGTGTTTTCTCCGACAAGGAGACGTTCAAGAACGTTATTAAGAGAGTGACAAAGGAGGATCTTGGGCTATCGGTGACGGTAAGCGGTCTGATGACGGTAATTAAGGAGATAGCCGAAGAGCTCCAACTCAGGCCCCACTCGGCAAATCTCTCCCTTGGAGTTCACGGGAATCGGGGGCTCCTTCCCGAGGATGATATTCGCGAGATTACTACCATGTGCGGTCACGGGATGATTGCCCCCAACCTGGTGAAGCGTATGATCATCAAGCTGAAGAGGGGAAGGCTCACACCCTATGAGGCAGCCATCGAGCTTGCGAAGCCATGTATCTGTGGGGTTTTCAACACCAAGAGGGCGGCGAATCTGCTTGAAGGGATGCTTCCCTTTTGGTGTATTCACTATCGGTAATACTCAATGGGGAAGAGAGAGAGAAAGCCCTGGCCCTTAGCAATGGCACGCGTAACCCCGTGGGTGCTCGTTAGAGGGCGGCGAGGATGCCGCCGTCCACATAGATGATTTGGCCGGTGACAAAGTTCGAGGCGCTGGAGGCGAGATAGACGGCGGTTCCCACCAACTCCGCCGGGTCACCCCACCGGCCAGCCGGTGTTCGCGACCGGATCCAGGCATCGAACTTTGAATCTTCAGATAAGGGTTTGGTCATCGGGGTTAGAAAGTATCCCGGGCCGATGCCGTTTACCTGAATGTTATATTTCGCCCACTCCACGGCCATGGCCTTGGTGAGCATTTTCACCCCGCCTTTGGAGGCCGCATATGGTCCCGTTGTCGGCCGGCCGAACTCGCTCATGAGGGAGCATATATTGATGATCTTCCCGGATTTCCGGGGGATCATCCTCTGAGCAACGTGCTTGCTGGCCAGGAAGACCCCGGTGAGGTTGATGTCGATGACCTCGCGCCAGGTGGCTTCTTCAATGGATTCCAGGGGGCCACGCCTCTGAATCCCCGCGCTGTTCACCAGGATGTGGATGGGGCCGACTTCCTCCTCTATTAACGGTACGCTTGCCTGGATTTTCTCCTCGTCCGTGACATCGAAGGCATAGCCGCACACGGTGAGCCCCTCCCTGGAGAGAAGCGAGACCGCCTTCTGCAGCTTTTCCTCATCTCTTCCGTTCAAAACCAAGGTAGCTCCGGCTTGCCTCAGTCCCCTAGCAATGGCGAAGCCGAGTCCGTGGCTCGAGCCCGCTATCAGGGCGACCTTGCCGCGCAAATCGAATAAATTATGTGCCATGAAAACCCCTCCTTATTCTTGAACTCACTCGGATAGTCCACCTCTAGGGAATCGGCCACATGACCGTTTGAATGTCAAGGGGAAAAATTGCCGGAGTTTCCGGACTCTTTTCAGGGGATACTGTTGTTTCTGAGCGTAATCTGCTGGAGAAGTGGGGTACCCATCGAGGGTGAGCAGGCAGGGGAAAGCCGGCCCTTTAGAGGCCGGAAGGGGTAAGTATTCCCCGCCTGCGAACCCCGAAAGGGTCACTTTGGTGGTATTGAAGCGAAGAAACAGCAG
>CAYFXP010000535.1:0-2234 GCA_964346935.1 uncultured Syntrophobacterales bacterium | reverse complement strand
GTACCCCCGGCCGGACTCGAACCGGCGACACAGGGATTAGGAATCCCTTGCTCTGTCCGTTACTGAGCTACGGGGGCTTACCTTTGTTGTTAGCATCCTTTAGGACCTGTGTCAATATGGGCATGATTTAAATCCGACTAGAATTACCTCATTCAGTTTGACCAATCATCTGACCTCAGGCCTCAAGAGCACTTTTTCTTCCATTATTTTTGACCTTTTGCTCTATCTATGGTATTGAACCTCATGATAACTTTGTGGTATTGGTTTCAACGATCCCAAGGGATGGCTATGGATTATCGATGGAAGGCGATACTTTCGGGATTCTTCCTCCTTACGCTGCCATTCCATTCCGCCTGCATCCCCACCAAGGCATTAAGCACAGCCGCTGTTGGCTCAATTCTGGAGGACATAGCCAAGTCTTCTTCAAAGCAATCCAACATCTCCATCATCCGCGAGGGTACACCGGCCTATTTGATGCTTATCGATGGGCTCATCGAGGCTCATCCACGGAATGAAAAGCTCTTGATAGCGGGAACCAAGGCATATTCCTCCTATGCTGCGCTCTTCTCGGAAGAAGACCGGGATAAGGCCAAGCGGCTTTATTTGAAGGGAAAGGAATATGGGTTAAGGGCGTTATCAAAACGAAGGGAGTTCAAGGAAGTCCTTCCCAAATCCCTCAATGAGTTCGAGCCTTGTTTAGGAGACTTCAACAAGAAAGACGTACCCGCCCTCTTCTGGACTGCCAGTTGCTGGGGAAGCTGGATCAGCTTGAGCAGTGATTCTGTGGAGGCACTGGCAGAGCTTCCCAAAGTTATATGTATTATGCAGAGGGTTTTGGAGCTAGACGAAAGCTTCTATTACGGGGGGCCCCACCTCTTTATGGCCGTATATCACGCGAGCAGGCCCAAGGCTTACGGCGGAGATCCGGAAAAGGCACTTTCGCATTTTGAGAGGGCTTTTGAGCTCGGGCAGGAGAAATTCCTCATGGCCCATGTTCTATATGCCAAATACTACGCCCGGCGAACTTTTGACAGGGACCTCTTCGTATCGACTCTGGAAAATGTGCTGGACAGGCCGGCCGACTCAGTTCCCGAGTTGACGTTGTCAAATACCATAGCAAAACAACAGGCTAAACGATTATTAGAGCGAGCTGATGATTACTTTTAAGGTCATTTCCTTGATAGGGAAACCGAGCAGAACCGCCTTGCTTCTGGGAGGTATTCTCATATTTTCCTTCTTCGGGCCCCAAACATTGGCCGATGCGCAGGAGCGCTATGTTATAAAACTCGCTACGCTGGCTCCGGAAGGAAGCCCTTGGATGAACACATTCCACAAAATAAGCGACGAGATAAGAAAGAAGACAGGGGGTAAGGTAAAGCTAAAAGCCTATCCCGGAGGCGTTCTTGGCGGAGACAGGGATATGTTGCGGAAGATACGAATCGGCCAGATCCACGCAGGTGGATTCACGGGAACGGGGCTTACCTTGATAAATAGGGATATTTCCATCATGGCAATCCCCTTTTTATTCCGAGACTATGGTGAAGTGGACTATGTGCTGGGCAAGCTGGACGGGCATTTTAGAAGGGCCTTTGAGAAAAAGGGCTTCGTGCTCCTGGGGTGGTCGGAGATAGGGTTTGTATATCTCCTGTCCAATGTGCCAGTGACCTCTGTGGAGGAAATCAGAAGGGCAAAGGTATGGTCCATAGAGGGCGATCCTCTTGCGGCTCCAGTACTCCGCAAAGCGGGCGTCACGCCCATTCCCCTCGGTATTCCCGACGTGCTCATGGCGCTTCAAACCAACCTGATTGATGTCGTTTACGCTTCGCCCTTGGCGGCCATTGCCCTGCAGTGGTTTACAAAAGTCAAGTATATGACAAATCTACCGCTTCTCTATTCCCTCGGTGGCGTATTGGTGAGCAAGACAATGTTCGCTAAAATCCCCTCTAATCTCCAGGAAATCGTTAAGGAGGTATTCCAGTACCATACCTCCCTCCTCAATAAACGTACGAGAAGGGATAATGACAAGGCAATCAAGGTAATGGTAAAAGAGGGGATAAGGCTCGTTACCCCAAATCAGAAGGAGACGGAGGAATTCAAACGAATTAGCCTGCAAGCCGTAAACGAAATGGCTGGCAGGGCCTTTTCTAAAGATGTTTTCGCGGAGGTGAGGTCGCATATAAACCAGTACATAAAGGCAGGGGAGTGAAAATGATACGGGGCCCTGAGGGATTTTC
>CAYFXP010000534.1:0-9082 GCA_964346935.1 uncultured Syntrophobacterales bacterium | reverse complement strand
AGCCGAGCATTATCCAAGGCAACGGCGACCTGATCCGCCAGAGAGTGAAAAATGCTTAAATCATCCTCTGAAAAGCTCCCCCCGCCCAACTTGTTGATTGCCTCCAGAACGCCTATAGTCTTATCCTTCACCTTAACCGGAACGCAGATCACATTTTTCGTGGTAAATTTGGATTTCTTATCCACTTCGTTGAAAAACCGTGGATCATTTTGGGCATCATGGACGATGAGGGGTTCTCCGTGTTGAGCCACCCATCCGGCGATTCCCTCCCCCATTTCCAAATGAAAGGTCTTCACCGTTTCCTCCTTATCCCCCAGGGCGACTTCGAAGTAAAGCCGGTTGGTTTCCTCGTCAATGAGCAACAGGGATCCCACCTCGGCCTTCATCAACTCGGTTGCCGCCTGCATAGCCCTTCTCCTCACGGTTCTGTGCTCCAGGGTGGAATTGAGTATTCGGCTCAACACCGAGAGTGTCATCAGCTGCTTCTCCCACTTATTTGACTTCTCCAAGGCCCTCTGTAAATCGCGCACTTCCCTCTCCTTCTGCTTCAATGATCGGCTCAGCTGTGCGGCCTTTCTCCGCGTCTCCGCTAGCTTCTTCTCATACTCCCTGATTTCCCCCCCCGAATTCCTAGGCGCTTTTGGTCTCGTCTCGAAAGCTGCCATTGATCAAACCTCTCCTCTCCACCAATCCCCCAGATAGGTAACCAAGGCCAATGCCCCGAAGAATACTCCAACACAGGCCAGATACACACCCCATGAAACCATCCCTTCGCTTTCGATGGCTGGGCCCAAAAAGAGCAAGCCAAATGAGATGCTATAGAAGAGGACTTTCAGTTTCCCGTGGATATTGGGGTTGATTCTATTGACCCAGGTATCAGATGGATCTCTTGGCTTCCCTCGGCGGGTCTGCAGATAGTCCAAAGCTGGAAGGATCCCAACATGGATTTCCACTAAACACATCCAAAGTATCAGTGTCCAGTGCACGATCCCCCTATGGATTAGGATAATGAGGGCCGTTAAAGCCAGCAGTTTATCCGCCATGGGATCCAACACGGTCCCCAGACGGGTGATCTGATTACGATTCCTCGCCGTCAAACCATCGAAAAAATCCGTGAGAAGGGCCAAGAGCACGATGATGAACATCCAGGTAAATTCAGCATTGCGGTAATGCAACAGGATAAGGATGGGAACGGCGATCACCCTCATAAAAGTCAAGTGATTCGGGTGGATACCGCCCGGGACGAGGGCATTGCCCACCCGCTCGAGTTGAGAGTTCCAATACCGCAAAGTCTGCAAGCCGTCCCTCCTCTGACGACCTCCGGATTTGATTGTACCATACACCTAACCCATTTTCCTTAGGTTTGTCAATAAAACCGCCTAGTTTTGGGATTTTTCGAGAAAATCGGGAAACTTCATCGGATTAAATATTGACATTTACGTAAATGTAGAATATATTGTTATCACCGGTTAACACCGGCTGATCCATAATAAGTTACCTCTCAATGGGGGATAGAATGAGACGAAAAGACCTCACCTTCTTCAGGAAGCTCCTCACCCGTCGGTTGGAGGAGTTGCTGATGGAAGCTGAGAAGACGAAAAATACGGTAAAGGCAGCCGAGGAGTCGTCCTCGGATCCTATGGATCAGGCGTCCAATCAGTTGGAGAGGGATTTCCTGTTGCGCTTGAGGGACCGCGAGAGCAAGCTAATGGTCAAGATCAAAGAGGCCTTGGAAAGGATAGAGGACGGCACCTTCGGTGAATGCGAGGAATGTGGCGAGGAAATTTCCCTGAAACGGTTGCGGGCCAGGCCAATGGCCACCCTCTGCATCCATTGCAAGCACGAACAAGAGGCCTTGGAGAAGAAAAACGGCGTCGAGAAGCCGACTAAACTATCCCCACTGTGGAGCCCCGCGTAACCGCCTGATCCATTGATTCGGCAGGCTCTCTGGCTTCATCTTTTGAAAGCCGCTAGTACCCGACTTTTCCAAGCCAGGAGCCGTTGATGTTGTTTCGGGAATCTCTTCTTCAATCGATTGGTGAGCTCCCTTATGGTTCTGCTCTCCTTGGAAAGGAGCCATAACCCAAACCCAAGCAGGAGAAGTCCCTGGAGGAGTGGGAGGAATAACCCCACGATACCCAACCCAACACAGATCCAGCCAAATGCAAGTATTGCAATCCGCTTCATCGCACTGTACGAGAGACAATTCCTGCCTGAAGCTATCCCCCCAGACGTACTCCGAGCAAATCACCTTCCCCTAGGCTATCCACGTGTGCCGATTCCAAGCCATATCCCAGAAGAGGCGTTCCCATCGGCTCGAGAAGTTGAAGATCTCCTGAAGTCGATCCAACTTCTCCTTTGGTACTCCCTCTGTCAATTCGTTGAGCAAATCCTTAAGGGATTCGGTTAACTCCACGAATTCCGGCGAGGCGTAGGTCTCGATCCATCTGGCGTAGTGGGGATGGGAGGGTACTCCCTTGTTCTTGAGGCGCGTGCCGATTTCAACGTATCCCCACTCGCAGGGGAGAAAGGCAGCTAAAAGATCCAGGAAATCCCCCTCGTATCCGATTCTCAGGAGATAGCTCGAGTATCCCAAGCAGTGGGGAGCCGGTTCGGTTTGTTCCAGCTCATCCGAAGATATTCCGAAATCGCTGCAGATGGCCCGGTGAAGGTCCATCTCCACCTTCAACGTGAGCCCGAGGAGGTCCGAAAACCTCTCCATGGAACCCAGGTCACGGCTTTTCGCCGCAGCAATGGCAAGGAACCGACAGAAGTCCTTCAGGTAAACATAATCCTGAGCGAGATAGAACTTGAACTTCTCCTCGTTCAGGCTTCCATCGCCGATCCCCCGCACGAAGGGATGATCGAAATTAGCCTCCCAAATGGCATCGGCTTTCTTGCGTAAAGTCTCCGTGAACTTCATGGCGAAATACTCCGAAAAAACGGCGATTATTTCGACGATACCCGATGGAGGGCATCCCAATACATGAGCTCGTACCCCTGAAGCATTCTCGCCGCCTCCTTCATGGCCCTTGGATCAAGCCCTCGAGAAATATCGCTATTGATAACAAGCCGCGCCTTTTCCTCAAATTCGGGCACCGGGGTGCTGAACAACTCGAAGAAATAGAGATCCGGGCCCTCAAACCCATATCCTTCCATGAGGGCCGTGCGCATCCTCCCGCAGTTCGCGCCCCATGCGGGGAAATTCGCCAAGAAAGCCCCTGCTACCTCCGCGGCACCCCCGTAAAGGGCAAGCCATGCCATATAGGCCTTGTAGGCCTGGGCCTCGGGCAACGGCTCATACTCCTCCAGCTCCTGGGCTGATACTCCCAATACGGAGGAAAACCGTTCAAGGGCTCTAAGGGCTTCGACCTCGCCTTGGAGCACCATCCAGAAGAAATCCCGTCCCGGGGGGACCCCATGCCTCGTGAGGAGCACGCCAACGCTTCGCAGGTCGCTCGGAATGATACGATGCTGTTCCCCGACGAAGTACTTCAGCTTTTCACGTCCGATCTTCCTCCCCTCTAAATCACCAAGATACGGATGCTGGAGGATCTTTTCCTCCAACGGCCTCAAGAGTTCCTTCATTTCCCTCATGAGGGAATCCAGTCTTTCCATCTCTCCCCTCCCCTCAATCCTTTTCGCCAACGAGCAGGTATAAGGGTAGTCTCCCCCCGATGAGAAGTCAACGGGAAATTGGCCAGGGGGGTGCAAAAGCCGACTACCTCTGGAATAACCATCTCATCGAGAAGAAAATAAATATGGAGAAGACAACCATGGTGGGGATTATAGTAGCCGACATGTGGGCCGAGACGAACTCGTTTATCCGATCAATGCTTCGGGAGAGAAAGCTGAGAAGCCTCTCTCTCGTATTGGTTGGCGCCACGATTCTCATTGACTTGCTCACCTGTCTCTCAAACTCCTCGATTCCCATGCTGGGCTTTGCCTCAATGCTGATGTATTGCCCCTCAGTACTTCGGCTAATCTTCCTCAAATGGTGCTCCATATCCAATTGAGTTCCCGGCTCAGCCGAAGGATCGTCTTTCCCTCCCTGAGGAACATTCAACGCGATTACGTTGATCTTCACGATATCGACTCCAAGGCGCCTGAGGTCCTCCTCCAAACCATTCACCTCTTCAATGCTATCACACCCTCCTTTACCGTCGGTTATCAGGATGATGCTCTTCTCACCTTCTGAAAGCTCACCGGAGTCCAGAAATCGCCGAATATCATTGGGCGTCGAGATATCCACCAAAGCCTTACGGAGGGAATAGGCAATAGGGGTTTTCCCCAGGTGGCCGGGCTTGATCTCCCTCACCGTCCTCTTGAATGCCTCCTTGTCCAGGGGCCCGACCGGAATAACCACTTGGGAATCCTTACAAGCCAATTCCCTGTGTCGCCCGAAGACCCTCAGTCCCGCGTTTATCTCCTTTTCATCCAAATCGCCGATATATTCCTCCAGCACCTTGGTGGCGATTTCAATCTTACATTTCTGGTTACCGGTGCTATGCAGCCTCTTCAGTGAGACTTGACCCCACATGCTCCCGGAGGCGTCGAGGATGAAGAGAATATTCTTCCTCCCATTCTCCACTGCCCTGGTTTCAACACCTTTCGGAGGTTGTATTTCCCCGTCCTTGTCAATTTTCATCCTCGCCTTTTCCCAGCGCTCGCGCGCCAACGCATTTGCTGACAAAAAGGGCAGCGAAATGAGGAGACCCAGGACAAATGGAAAGACAAATTTTTTCGATCGCATCTTGATTAGCTCAAAAAAACCGTAATAAATGCTTTTTAGCAAATTCAATGCCATTCTGGACATGCGAATGCCCAAATTTCCCCACTAATCCCTTGCTACCAAAAAGAGGGGGGCAAACGGCTACCGTGATTGCGTACCAGCAGACAAGAATTTCATTGATTTGTGGGATTACGATTCGGGTGGGGCGAAGATTTGGGATTGAATTATTTCTCATGAAGGACTCCATGCCGGTGAAATATTCAGCAATCTCTCTTAAGATATAACTCTACTGCCGCCTCCAACAAATCTGAGAAATGGCGAGCCCAGATTCAAATTAAAATCTTGATGTAGAATATAATTGGCTTTCGCTATGTAATAATGGTAGAAGGTAGTGGTAAGAACGCCCTGCTATTACCAGCAAACGAGCTGACGGAGGTGAATTATGGGACCAAAGAAAATTGTGTTAGGACTTGTCGGCAGTCCCAACCGGGATGGTCGGACGAATCACCTGGTAACGGCCGTATTGGAGGGCGCGGCCCAGGCTGGTTCCCCCACTGAACTGGTACAGATGGCCGATCATGTGGTGGCAGCTTGCAAGGACTGCCTACCCTGGGTGTGCAAGACTAACCAGGAATGTACATATGAGGATGAGGGGTTCGAATACTTGAGCCAGAAAGTCCTGGGTTGTAGTGCTCTGGTGCTGGGCACTCCGGTATACATGTGGGATACGAGTGGGATGGTGAAATACTTCATCCTGAAAATGTTCCGGGTTTATGCTCCTTCGGCAACCCTCCAGGGCCTGCCGGCCCTCGGTATCGGCATTGCCGGGGGTACGGGCAACGGCCTTATATCCGGATTACGCCCAGTGTACCATTTTTTCCAGATGATGCAGATGCGGGCCCTAGAGCCCCTACCCGCTACTCGCTTTAACTTCGACGCAGCGGTACAACGGGCTGGAGAACTCGGAGGTAATATTGCGGAGATGGCCAAGCAGCGAGCCTCCTTCACGGGCCTGGAGGAACGCCTGCTGTGGTATGATGCCCTGCCTTACCTGGGACTGAGCCGCGCTGCGGAGCGGCGTCTTCTGGCCTCCTTCACCACCGCAGCGCTACCAGCGAATGCGGACCTGGCGGTGCCCTGTGGTTTGGCCCGAGCCGACGCGTTGGCGGCGGCTGGGCGAGTGATGGAGTCTTTGGCCGAAATCACCAAGGTTTACGAAGCTGGGGTCAAGGCGTTCGAGGAGAAGTAGCGAAAACGAGGCCTGACCACAAACATCAGATATTCCTTCTTCAAAGAGGGTGGTGATATTGCGATGCGATTAATACAGTTTCAAAGGTAAATTACCTTTGGCTCGGCCACTCCAAGCAACGCGTATGCTCCATTGGACCTGAACTCATTACAGATCAACCTTTTAAGGATATTCGAGGATTTTACCGGATATTTCGGGGAGAGGAAGCAATTTGAGCCTGTTCAATAATTAGAGGATGATCAATAATTGTGGTTGCGCCCCCTGCGGCAGCCGCTCGAGTGGCGGGAAAAAATCCCTCATCTGGATTGCTAAGGGAATGAACGTGAGCATCAATAGCGCCGGGAAGGATCCAGATTCCCTTGCGATGAATTGTCTCTTTTGAATCCGGTAGATCTGGGAACCTTCCAATGCCCAACACTTTTCCTCCGTCTATGATAAGAGATGTCTCTTCACGCAGGCTCCCGCCTGTGTAAACCACGCCTGTTACAATGAGATCGACAACCTTCTTCACCTCATCCGTCCTCATGAGCGAGTCTGACTAAGGTTTCGCATAGAACCCGAACGCCAGTTTCAATATCTCTTTCGTCCGTCCACTCTTGGGGACAGTGGCTTAAGCCCTGGTGGCTGGGGGCGAAAATTAAAGCCCTACGTGTGATCTTGGTCATCCGATTGGCATCGTGGCCTGCACCGCTCGGCATCATCAGATAAGAAACATCCAGGGTTTCGCAGACCTTAGCGATCATATGTGAGAGGCTTTCCGGTAATTCAATAGGTGGTTCAGCCGAGATTTGAGTCAGGGAGATCTCCAGACCCCTTTGCTGTGCTGTGGCTTTGCAAGCTCCCAAGATTTCCCGCTTGATTTTATCAAATATCTCATGATCAAGTGCTCGCAGGTCCACCTCCAATGCCACATGACCGGGTACAATGTTCACCTGATTAGGCCCGAGGTCGATTTTGTCCACAGTTCCAACCACCCCTTCTCCCTTCGACAGGAGATCGTGGGCTTCTCCGTGTGAAACTATTGCTCGATTATCTTTTTCAGTGCATCAATGGTATCTTCGGGCTCGGGTCGCACCGTGTAATCCGGGTTAATTTCGGCATACCGTATAATCCCATCTCGGTCGATAATCAGGCGGGTCGGTATGGGAAGCGTCCAAGATGTATCCCCGTTGTACTCATCTAGCTTGATACCGAAGTTTTGATAGACCTGTTTGAGATCTTCCGGCAATGCAAATCGGATGCCGTAGCGCTCGGCCACTTCGTTTCCCGGGTCGCTGAGGACCTCAACGGAGAGCTTCTTTTCCTCTGCCATGGCTCGGTTATGCTCCTCCAGTTGTGGCGATATGAGGACCAAGGTTGCCCCGAGCGCTTCGATATCGGCAGCTGCTTCGGCAAGAGCTTCCAGCTCAATATTACAATACGGTCACCACCTGCCCCGGTAGAAGCCCAATACCACCGGACCCTTTGAGAGCAGGTGCGTTAACGTGATCTCTTGTCCGCTGGTATTTCTCAGGGAGAAATCCGGCGCCTTATCGCCGACCCTTACAGCCCCTTCAAGAATCCCCGATTTTCGAAGGTCTTCGGTTGCTCGATGCATGATTTCGAGCACATCCTTCGGCGCCTTGGCCTCAAAGCCCTTTCTGCGTGCGTCTAGTCTTTCCTGCAATCTCATCATCCGACCTCCGCTTAATGGCAAATTTGGGAGAAGAACTCCCTTGATGACTATTATTCCGTGATCAGACCCTCCTGTTCAAAACCTGACTAAGCGGACAATTTAGGGGGAAATTCTCAGCCCTGGTTCTGCCAGGGTAATTACGGATATTGAAACTTGCTAAGGGAATACCTACAATCCCGTTTCCCTCTGAAGAGCTATAGCGGCTAGCTTCCCCCCTTACCCGATTGGGGCCCAAGTCCCAGCTGTTGCATCAGGCTGAGGCGGTCCCAATATAGCCAAACTTCTGCCATTTTCCCCCCAGAGAGGCGGGCAACAGTCACACCTGATACAGTGAAACGCTTGCCAGTGGCGGCAATGCCCATGAGTTCTCCTGTATGGGTGCCAGTCATAGTCCAACGGAAAGCCACCTTGTCTCCTTCGGCGACCGAGTCCTCGATGGTGAAATGAATATCCGGAATAGCGGTGTGGATTCCTGTTACGAATTGTTTGAGAGCTTCACGGCCCTCGAGCTCCCTAATCGGTCCGCGAAAGACGAAGGCCTCATCGACAATCTCATCTGCTGCCTCCAGATTACCACTGTTCCAGATTTCCCCTATATAACGGCGGATGATGGATTTGTTTTGTTCAGTGGACATTTGCGACACCTCCTTTCGTGAATGCGGGGTCATTGCTCCTTCTTTGGTATTAAAAAGAAATGAGAAGGCGAAGTCAATTAAATCCCGCATCCAGTATTGAATTCGCATTTTGCCCACTTCCGGATTTTCCTGGATTTTAATAGGAGCATCTTTATAAGTAATCGATTTTATAGAATAAAGGATTTTTCAGAATGTGATACTGCTGTTTCTTCGCTTCAGTACCTCCAAAGTGACGCTTTCGGGGTTCGCAGGCGGGGAATACTTACCCCTTCCGGCCTCTAAAGGGCCGGCTTTCCCCTTCCTGCTTACCCTGGATGGGTACCCCCCTTCTCCAGTAGATTACGCTCAGAAACAACAGTATCCCCCTGAAAAAAGTCCGGAAACTCCGGGCCCACTTGCGTTGACTTTTCGTGGGGATTTGCTTTACCGCACCAAGAACTATTCTCTGGGTTCGATTTCAAGGTTCAAAGCTATTCTAAGACATTAAAAAAAGGAGAGACTAATGGCCGGCCGAAGAGAAATCCCAGGCATATATTCGGGAGAACTGTTTTGGGAGAGAATCAAAGAAAGAATGATTAGAAAGGAGCCGGAGAAAGAAGGGAAGAAAATACCTAATAGAGATCTAGAAGTCTTGTCCTAGGACAAATATGAGAGTTTGAAGGCTCTTTCTGTTTCTCAATTTTTCGTTTTCTCTTCGCTTCAGATTTTCATTGACAAGAGTTTATATTTTTGAGAACATGAATTCTAACAAAGCCAAACCACTCGTGAGGGTGGGGACCGGAAGCCACGGG
>CAYFXP010000533.1:0-1537 GCA_964346935.1 uncultured Syntrophobacterales bacterium | reverse complement strand
GCCCGTGGGTCAGCTTTTGGAGGGGCATTTCCCGTCCTTCTCCCTGAGAACCGAATACCTAATCTCGTGCACATGACCAACGAAGTTCCGGATGGAATAGGCGATCATTATCATCCCTGCCAGGGGGACACAGAAGTACCAGATGTGTCTGGGTAGTTCGAGAATCGGAGAGCGATCGTGTGCCGCCACTGTCAGTTTCATGCCATAGTAGGTCATGACGACGAGGAAGGTTATCGAAAGGCCCTCAACGACCAATCCAAGCGCTTTCCCGGATGGTCTCCCGTTGAGTTTGTCGGGAAGCCACCGGACGCGAAAATGTTCATTATCGCGCCATAGGGCTGCTGCCCCCATGAATACCATCCAGGCAAAAGCCCACTCAACAATCTCATCGGACCACCCGAGGGACGTTACGGGGACGAAGCGGACGAACACAACACCGGCCAGGAGGATCAGCAAGGCCACGAAACAGGCTAAGGTGAGCCATCGGAGGATACTCATCAGGGATTTATCGAATTGAGCGAGAAAACTCATTATCTTCTTCATATGAATCCCCGCGTCATGGCCCCATCAAGAGGTTGGGGAGCCAGAGCGAAAAACCCGGGAAAAAGCTCATGATCAGGAGCACCAGGAAGATGCCGAGGAGATAAGGCCACATCTCCCGGGTGAGTGTCCCTATGGAAACCCCACTAATGCTCGAGACCGCATAGAGACTTATTCCCACGGGCGGCGTCAGGAGGCCGAGCATGGAGCACAGGGTCATGATCACGCCAAATTGAACCTCGTTGATGGCATAAAGGGCTATTAGCGGCATAAATACGGGAATGGTGATAACCAGCACGGCGATTCCTTCCAGAAAGCATCCGAGGACAAGAAGAATGAAGATGATGATTATGAGCAAGGCCCACTTGCTGCCGGTAAGGGCGGTAAGACCCGTAATGACTTGCTCGGGAATACGTTGATGAATTAAGAGCCAGCCGAAGAAGCCGGCCGCCGAAATGATGAACATTACCCTTAGGGTGTGCAAGAGGGTATCCCACAGGATGCGGGGTAAATCCCGAACGGTCAACTCCCGGTAGACCACCAAACCGAGAAACAGGGCATAGACCGAGGCTACCACGGCGGCCTCGGTCGGCGTGAAGATTCCCCCGAGGATTCCGCCTATGATGATCACGGGAGTACCGAGGGCAAGTGAGGCTTCCTTGGTGCTGCTCATCAATTCCTTGAAGGAGGCCATTGACTCCTTGGGATAGTTTCGATGCCTCGAGACAAAGTAGACGCCTACCATCATAGCGATGCCCATCAGGACACCGGGGGTACAGCCGGCCAGGAAAAGCTTTCCCACGGATACACCGGTGATGCTGCCGTATATGACGAAGGGAATGCTGGGGGGGACCACCGGGCCGATGGTTGACGAGGCCGCGGTGATGGCGGCGCTGAACCGGCGGTCATAGCCGCTCTTGGTCATGGCTTCCATCTCAACGAGGCCTAAGCCCGCTGCGTCGGCTACGGCGGCCCCTGACATTCCGGAGAAAATCAT
>CAYFXP010000532.1:0-3914 GCA_964346935.1 uncultured Syntrophobacterales bacterium | reverse complement strand
TATACTTGCTAGCTACATGTAACAGAAGAGATGAAGACTGCGGCTCCCCAGGATTCTGTCAGGGAGTTCATCAACCAGCTCCGAAGGCTCATGCAGGCGGGAGAACTCTACACCAAGGGATTCAAAAGACAAGGAAAGCAGAACGCAGCAGGTTTCAGTCCATCCGCAGGCTCGTCTTCGGGGGGTGCCAATCACGTGGAAGGCTTAAGTGCGCTTGATTTAAACATCTGGAGTTTCCTGTGAGTGGCTTGGTCGTCGGATGTGGACAGATTGATCGTAAGACCATTGAAACCATGTTGGAGAAGGTCCGCCACCGAGGATCTTGTGTGAGCGGAGTCTTCGATTCCAAAGGGCTCATCATGGCCCAGAATTATCTCCAGGCCGACGGGGCCATGGCTTCTGGCGATATCGCGATTCCTGTGGCGACCCCAGGTAGAGATAACCTTAGAATCTGCTACGACGGCCAGATGGGAAACTGGGCTGAACTGGCTCAGAGACACGGGGTGTCTGATGGCCCGTTCCGGGAGGAACGTCTGCTCCTTCGACTCTATGAACGGCACGGCAAGAAGATGCTCGACCAACTGGCCGACGCCATTTTCGCCTTCGTGATCGCAGATGGCGATGAGCTCTTCGCCGCCCGGGATCTCCTGGGCATCAAGACCCTCTTTTACGGCTGGAAAGACGGAAACCTCACTGTCGCCTCCGAACTAAAAAGTATCGTTGTGGTCACAGAGGAGGTATACGAATTCCCTCCAGGGCATTACATGGACCGCGGTGGCCATCTGACCCGCTTCGCGGAATTGCCCAAAGCCCCTCCTGAGGCCCTGCACACAGACCCGGATAGGATGATGGAGGACATCCGAGCCATCATCCGACGAAGTCTTCGCAACCGGATGGATTTTCGTGTGGCCATGGGGAGCCTCCTCAGCGGGGGGATCGACAGCAGCGTGATCGCTTATGTGGCCAACGAGGTCCACAAGGAGTATTTCGGGAAGGAAGCGCGATTGAAGACCTTCGCCCTGGGCATGGCAGAAAGCAACGACACCCACAACGCCCGGGTTATGGCCGACCATATCGACTCGGACCATCATGAGGTGATCGTGAATTTGAACGAAGTGCTAGCGGTTCTGCCAGAGGTAATCTACTACCTCGAGTCCTTTGATCCTTCGCTTGTCAGGAGTTCGGTGTCCAATTTCCTTATCTCGAGATATGCCAGAGAGCAAGGTGTCCAGGTCCTCCTCTCAGGCGAGGGGGGCGATGAGGTGTTTTGCGGATATATTTATCTTAAAGATTTCCCGCTGCAAGAGCTGTTTGCTCGTCAGATGGAATGCATCGGGTTTTTGCACAATAACGCCTCTCTGCGTCTGGATCGAATGAACCAGTGCCACGGTGTGCGGGTAGTGGCGCCTCTGATATCCGGGGAACTCTTGAACTATGCCATGGCTATCCCCCCTCAATATAAGCAGAGGCCAGAGGGGGACGACAGAATCGAGAAATGGATCTTCAGGAAGGCGTTTGAATCGCTTTTGCCGGAGACCATTGTCTGGCGATCAAAACAGGAGTTTTCCCAAGGTTCCGGATCCGCTGACGCACTGCCGGCATACTTCGAAGATGTGATCAGCAATGATGAGTTAGCCGATGCTCAGGGCGAATTCCCCATGGTCCGCAGCAAGGAGGAGCTTCACTATTTCCGCATCTTCACGGAGCACTTCGGCACCGCGCGAGCGGTGGAAACCGTTGGCCAATGGGTCTCTTTGTAAGGGCCGACTCCACCGAACGCGGACAACCCGCGCCTCTGAGCTTTGGCGGCTTACCGGGAGGCTATATGATAAGGTTTTTGATACATTTGACACCCTAAAACATAAATCAAATATTCCTGGGGACTTCGGCACAGAAATAACCAGATCCTGATTGTCAGGAGAACTAAACAGACCGGCACTGTTCCTAAGAAAGGTGCAAAAAGGAGATTGACTTAACTTTTGCATCTGCTAATATGGGTTTAACCCTCTTATTAACCTGAACCCGGAAATTGAAAACGTTGGAGGGTGGTAGATGTGGAGCCCGTTCTTGCGGAATTGAAGGAACGGGTTTTTGTTTGTTAGCTTTTGAAGCCTGAGCACGGTTTGGTTAAAGCAATTCCAGATGCATTGGTGGGTGTACCCATAAACGACGATACAGTAATAAACTCCTGCTTCATACGATCCTTTTTGGCTATCGAAAAGGTGGGTCGGGATGATGAGAAACATGGTGTATGGGGTGAAGCGCTTTTCGAGAAAGCTCATCGTCCGTCAGATGGTTCAGACGCTTCCCCGCCTGTCGATGGACAACATCATTCGGATTATCGACCTGGGTGAGAAGCTCTTGAGCCGGAAGGACCACCGGGATGTGGCTGAGAGTATGAAGCGATACATACGCGATGGTCACCCGGCGGTCAGGGTTATTGAAAGGGTTCTGCACGAGCTTTCCCTGGAGTGCCGATTCCGAACGATTTACAATCTGTTTATACTTGCCCTCCTCTCGGAGACTTCCTTTCGGGAAGAACTAAAAGCCACCGAGGGATTCCGGCCTCCTTTCTTCTTTGTGATTAGCCCCACCATGCGCTGTAACCTCAACTGCTATGGATGTTATGCCGGCGAGTACGAGCAGTCCTTCGGGCTGAGTCATGAGGTCTTGGATCGAATCCTTCGAGAGGCCCTCAATCTAGGCATCCACTTTGTCACCTTCTCGGGGGGAGAGCCTTTTATTCGCGGGGACATTTTCGATTGTTTCGAGAAATACCGGGACATGATCTTTCAGATTTACACCAACGGCACGTTGATCGATGAAGAGATGGCCGATAGGCTCTGCCACCTGGGAAATGTGGTTCCCATAATCAGTGTTGAGGGGTTCGAAGAGGCTACGGATCTTCGTCGGGGAAAGGGTCATTTTCAGCGGATCATGCAGGTCATGGACGTGCTCCGGGAAAAGGGCGTGCTCTTCGGAGCATCGGTGACCCAGACACCGCAGAATTACCTGGAGATTTCGGGCGACGAATTTGCGGATCTCATGGTGGAAAAGGGGGTCTACCTCATCTGGTACTTCCAGTACATTCCCATCGGTCGAAGGCCGGATCTGTCTCTCATGCTTACCCCTCAGCAGAGGGACGAGGTCAGGCGACGACTGACAAGGATTCGGAGCACAAGGCCCTTTTTCATCTGCGATTTCTGGAGTGATGGCCCCTATGTGGATGGTTGTCTTGCGGGGGGACGGGAATACTTTCACATCAACGCCAATGGCGATGTGGAGCCGTGCGTATTTGTCCACTTTGCGGTGGACAACATCCATGGAAAGAGCCTGAAAGAGGTGCTCAATTCGCCGTTCTTCAAGGCAATTAGGGCTCGGCAGCCCTTCAGCGAGAACCCCCTGACTCCGTGTATGATCATCGACCAGCCCCAGCAACTGAGGGAACTGGTGGAGCGTTATGGGGCCCGTCCTACGCATCCAGGGGCCGAGACGCTCGTTGGGGAATTGGCACCAGAGCTCGACCGTTATGCTGAGGAGTATCATGCCATCGCCAGGGAGAGCTGGGAGAGGGAGTACGAGCCCGAAGGGTTCAAAAAACACGGCAAGATAGTTGAGGTGAGAGCGTCATAACGATGCCTGTTTGTCTTCAAAGCCCGCGGTCCCTCGCGCGTGGAGCAAAAGATCGACGGGAATGGTAACTGTCGTTCTCGCGATATTGACCACATCCTCCCTTTCCCATCTCTCCATCCACCCGTGATGTTTTCGTGTCTCCTCGAGATAGGTTTCCGCGATGCTCGCCATCTCAATTTGAGATGGGTTAATAAGGTAGGTGAATCCCTCCTCTACGACTCGATCATAAAGATCTGCCCCATATTGACCCTCCTTTTGTGCAAATTGGGGGAGATCTTCGG
>CAYFXP010000531.1:0-1792 GCA_964346935.1 uncultured Syntrophobacterales bacterium | reverse complement strand
TTGCCGTCGATTTCGATATCCTGATGCTTCTCTCTTCCCTGGCGCTGTAACCGGCGGATTTCATTTCTCAGGCTCTGCGTTTCAAGGGCCTTTTGAATGAGAATTTTCAGCTCTTCGAGTTCAAAGGGTTTATCGATGTAATGATAAGCCCCCGACTTCATCGCCATGACCGCAGTCTGCACATCGGAATAGGCGGTCATTACGATAACCATAAGGTCCCCTTCGATCTCCCTTATGCGTTTCAGAACATCGAGCCCGTCCATATCGGGAAGACGAATATCCAGCAGCACTAAGTCAAAGGGCTTGTCCTTAATATACGATAACGTCTCTCCCCCCGTTTCCGCGGTAGAGACCGCATATCCCCTCTTTTTGAGGACATCGGAGAGCGTTTGCCGCATAACCTCATCATCATCTACAACAAGTATGGCCGCTTTCATTCTCTCCCCTATTCGGGCTGCTTCGGGAGCGTAATGGTGAAAGTGGTGCCTTTATCCGAGTTGCTTTCAACCTTTATGTTCCCCCCATGGTTCTTGATGATCTGGTACGTGATGGACAGCCCTAAACCGATGCCCTTTGGGCGAGTGGTGAAAAAGGGATCGAAAATCTTTTTGAGATCACTGGCCGGGATTCCCTTTCCGGTATCGGCAATCGATATCCGAACGTAATCCTTCCCAGGATTGACCAATGAGGCCGATGCGATGGATTCGGCCCGAATTTTCAATTCGCCACCCTTTGGCATCGCCTGGATCGCGTTCAGAAAAAGGTTCAAGAGTACTTGGTGCATTTGATTGAAGTCCACCTTGATTCGTGGCAAGTCTGGGGCGTATTCCTCGGTGAAATTGATGCCTCTGTTCGCGATATCCTTAATCAGAAGGGGAATGATCTCATTTACGATATCCTTTATCCTGCAGAGCACCGGATTCAATTTCTGAGGCTTGGCGAAGGAGAAGAAGGTTTTCAGCAGTTCATTCAGTCGGTCGATCTCCTTGGTAATCCGATTGAGATACTCCCTTTTCGGATCATCTTGGGGCATCTCCTCGCCCAGTGCTTGAGCCGTGGTTTTTATTCCCGCCAGGGGGTTACGGATTTCATGGGCTATTCCCGAGGAGAGCTCACCCACGGATATTAATCGATCCATGCGGAGGATCTCCTCCTGAAGCTTGAGGACATTGGTCATATCCCGAAAACTGATGATCCTGCCGATTTTCCCCCCATGAGAGTCCAGGTGATCGGTAATATTAAACCCAACGGGGATTCTAGTCTTGTCCTTTCTCAGGACGAGACCTTCCCTTCTGGAATCCTTTTCATCGTGATCCCTAAAGGGGGTTGGCATGGTCTGCTCTTTCTCTCTCAGGGAGAATATGGCAAAGGGCTTTCCAATAACCTCATTCCTCGAAAATCCCAGGATTTTCTCCGCCGCACGATTAAAATGGGTAATCCGTTCCTTTGTATCCACGAGAATGAGGCCGCTGCCTATGCTCTGGATGAGGCTCTCGGTAAAAGCCTTGAGCCGCTGAATCTCCAGCTCCATGGTCTTCAACTGTTTGCCCTCGTTAACGTCGTACTTCCATGATTCTGTAGAGTGCCGGGTCATCACTTTCCTCTGCTCAATCCCATGAATTGCCCACGCCGGTTAAGAATCATGCCTGACCGCGAGCCTTCAATCGGTCTATGTTCAGGATATAAACCATCTTGCCGCTCTCCAGACGCGACACGCCCATCAGGTATTTTGATCCCTTTCTCTCCCCTTCCCCTGTATTCACGAAAAGGCCCTTATTCCTCAATACCCTAT
>CAYFXP010000530.1:0-4913 GCA_964346935.1 uncultured Syntrophobacterales bacterium | reverse complement strand
GTAAGAAGGTTGCTGTTTCAGAACAGGTTGTTGGCCGGGTTCCCTGGAGCGAACATGATTGATTGAATGCTGCAGTGGTGCAGTCATGCGGTGTTGGAGTCGGAAAGGCGAAAGACGTTTGGCGTCAGAGGCTACAAGTAAGAATATCAAATGTCAAAGTTCAAATGACAAAAGGGAAAATCCAAATGCCAAATGAGAAATAAATGATAATGGGCTCGAGCACAAAATACACGGACACGGACACGAAACACGAACAATGAGCGGAGGGGAATTCGGCCAACACACCAAAAAGCACTGAAGCGAAGGCACAACGGGTGTGCTCGGCATGAAAAATTTTCGGGCAGCGAGAGGGATTAAACCGTGGGGGTCAGCGAACTACTCGGGCGTCTCGGGTTGGGAATGAATGATGGCCGTTGTGAAATCCTCGGGCATGACACCAGGTGCTTGGATACGATGCTCATCATAGAACCGTTGGATCTTACTTTGAAGCTTCCCCTCCTCGAACTCGGTCTTTCTCAATTCGACCTCCATGGAGGTGAGGCGGTCCTTTGGATAGAATTGGAAGTCTCCGGATATCCCAATTTCGGTGATCTTTTTTTCCTCCAATTCCTCAACCGTCCTAATGAGACCTCCTTTGGCTTTATGGATGCCATAGCGGATTTCAACGCCTCCCGTTATCTTTATGCCCTTCGGTTTCCTTCGGGTCTTCTTGAAGAGAAATCGGTTTGAAGTAAACTGTTTCTCCAACGCCTTCATGCACTCCACGAGTCGCACATCCATCTCTGCGGGCTCGAGCTTTCCGATGAGCTTTTCGTATTCGCGGATCAACGATTGAACGATCTCCTTCCTCGGGGGAATGTCGCCCAACTCCCTCTTCATAGTGGTGACATTTTCCTCCATGCTTTTATAGACCTTATCCCGAAATTTCTCATCGGGGACCTTGAGGATCCTGCTCATGGTCTGATAGTTGAAATCGAGGAGGATGCCCCCGACAAAAACCATACACTCCCCGATATCTCCACCTCCCTCCCCGGCAATCTTCTTCCCCTCCCGAGTTACGATGTCATTCTCCTGCCGAAAGGAGGCTTCGATGTCGAATTTTCTGTAGGTTTCGCAAGCTGGGATTGACAATCGTTCGAAAATCTGCTGCATTTGCACGGGGAATCGTGGATTCGATCTCTTCCATATCAGCTGATAAAATATCTGATTCTCGTCCAGATAAGTAGCCCCGCCTCCGACTTCGCGTCTCATGAAGGGAATCTCATGTTCTCTGCAAAAGGAGAGGTCGAGTTCCTTTTCAGCGTCTTGGAAATATCCGATGCTCGCCAAGGGGCTCTTAGGGGAAACAATCACGAGGGCTTCCGTTCCCATCCTCGCCAATGCGTGAAAAACGAGCATCGATTGTTGCCCGGGAAGCTTCCCTAAGTTAAAGAGATACATTTGACCCATTCTCCCCCTGTACAGTGGAGTCAGATTACGTCTCTGCTGCTACCCGAATGATCTCGGATTTGACAAACTCGACGAGATCATCGCCTTGTAACAGGTTTTTTAGTTCTTCCTCGAGGTTGGAGGGTTCGACTTTGAACATCCATCCTCGGTCGTAGGGTCCTTGATTTACCAATTCGGGGTTATCCTCGAGCTCCTCATTGACTTCCGCAACCTTTCCCGATACAACGGCGTAGATTCGACCCACCCATTTCCCCGATTCAAGGGCGCCGCAGGGCTTGCCCTGGGTTACTGATTTGCCAACCAACGGTAGTTGGACGTAGACGATTTCCCCTGCCATCTTCTGGGCGAAGTCCGTGGTTCCCACTACCACCACATTCCCCTCAACGCGACACCAATAGTGCTCCTTGTCGTAGTATAGGTCACCGGGAAATTGGTACCCTTCTATTTCCATAGCAATTCCCTCCTTTCCTCAAGAGCAGTATTTCTATAACCAAATCGCTGCTAAAAGACAAGGCAAATTTTGGGGAGGCCTTGAGCCTCTCGATGTGAAATTGCCCCTCCTGAATCGTTCTTGACGCATCGCGTCTATTTCGGTGATTTCTTTCCCCGAAGCGTATTCAACTCCCGTCTGTGTTTTTCCCGTGCCTTTTCCCTGGTCCTGTATTCCCGAAAAGAGCGCAGGTTTCCCTCAACATCGGCGATGGATGAGCTTAGTTGGTTTCGGGCGATGTGAATAGCCTTTCCGATGTCTTTCAGGGATGTCGTGAGCTCCATTTCCAAGGCGCAGGCGGTCTCCAACTTGCCCAGGGAGTTATTGAACCCCATAAGGGAATGAAGCAGCGACTCCTGCTTGTTAAGGAAGCGATCCGTGCGTCTCCTGTAATAGTGGTGCTGAATGAGGTTAGTCAGGAGCGATATGAGGAAACATAAAATAGTGACCAAAAGGAGAAAGATCTTGGGATCCATCGGAATTTCCATGCCTGCCTCCGAGAAAAGGTCCAAAGATTTCTCCCCATGGATGATAGCCCATCATAGCATATCTTTTCAAGGGAGGGTAAGGTTAAGGCTGAGACGATATAGTAAGCAGCAGGGATAAGCAGTAGGTAGTAAGGAGATGGTGCCCGGGGCTGCGTAGCAGGTGAGGTTTGAGGTTGGAGGTGAAAGGGGGATTGGCAAATGGCAATGAGCTAGTTGGTTATATTAGTTTGATTGCTTTTATTGGTTAAACATGGAAAGTTCAAATGTCAAAATCCAAATGACAAATGACCTGGTCCGAACCTCGAGCACGGAACTCACGGACGCGAACCACGACCACGAGCCCGAATTTATCACGGAGCTCAGTCAAAACGTACATCAATTGACCGCTTGACTGCAGCACTGCAATCTTTGGGCGGCGAAGAGCGAGTTTTTCAGAGATTTCATCGAAAAGGATTGACAAGGATAAAATACAGGATTAGAATGCAAAAAAAATCACAAACTCATGGAGGAAGAAAAAATGGTGTTACAGAGCAAGTGGCTCCACGCGGGTGATGTGGTTAAGATGCATGCAATAAATTACCCCGATAAGGTAGCCATCAAGGATAAATTCAGGCAAGCCACCTTCAAGGAATGGGAGGAGAGGGCAAATCGCTTGGCCAATGCCCTCTCAGACTTCGGGGTAAAGAAAGGCGACCGCTTCGCCATCCTGGCCTACAACTGGACGGAATGGATGGAGATATACGCCGCGGCCGCAAAGGCAGGGCAGATTACCGTTCCCATTATGTTCCGCCTGGCTCCTCCTGAAATCGAATACGTCATCAACCACTCCGAGACCAAAGCCTTCGTAGTGGCAGAGGAATTCGTACAAATGGTGGACGACATGCGGGAAAAACTGCCTATTCCCCAGGAGAATTATGTCTACTTGGGGAAGGGCCAGCCGCCCGATGGGTATGTGCATTACGAGGAGCTCATGGCAAAGGGCTCGCCAAGCCAGCCGGATGTGGTGGCGGATTCCGCGGATTTCTGGAATATCATGTATACGTCGGGCACTACTGGACGGCCAAAGGGCGTGGTGAGAACCCACGAGGGTAATATCGCGGAGTATATCCTGAACGATATCAATATGGCTGTTAGGCCGGATGATAGGGTTATGCTGGTCATGCCCATGTGCCACATCAACTCCATCTTCTACTCATTCTCGTACACCTACGTAGGGGCGAGTTGCTTCATCTACAACATGATCAGTTTCGACCCCGAGGATCTCCTGAGGACCATCCACCAGGAGAAGATCACCTTCACCTCACTGGTTCCCACCCACTACATCATGATGCTCGCCCTCCCCGATGAGGTGAAGAATAAGTACGACGTGAGCTCCATCCGCCAGCTCCTCATCTCTTCAGCACCTGCCAGGAAAAATACCAAGCTCGCAATCATGGAATACTTTAAGAACGCGGAGCTTTGGGAGGCATATGGGTCAACGGAGCAGGGGCTGATGACCCTCTTGCGGCCCGAAGACCAGATGAAGAAACTCGGTTCCATTGGAAAGGAGATCTTTGGGATTGACCGGATTAAGATTCTGGACGAGAACCGAAAGGAAGTCCCCCCTGGTGAAGTGGGGGAAATCTTCGTCAGAACCCCCATCGTTTTCAGGGAATATTGGAAGGACCCGGAGAAGACCAAGGAGGTCTTCGACGGCGAATGGTCCACGGCCGGTGATATGGGGAAGATAGATGAGGAAGGCTACTATTACCTGGTGGACAGAAAGGCCAACATGATCATCACGGGAGGGGAGAACGTCTACCCGTCCGAGGTGGAGAATGTGATCGGAAGCCACCCCGCGGTGAAGGATATAGCCGTTATTGGGGTACCCCACGAAAAGTGGGGAGAGGCGGTCAAGGCGGTTGTAATCCTCCACGAGGGCCAGACCCCATCGGAGGAATTGGGAAAGGAGATCGCCCAGCACTGCAGGGGGAAGATAGCCGGGTACAAGATTCCAAAATCCGTTGACTTCATCAAGGAAGAGGAGATGCCGAGAACGGGAACCGGCAAAATCCTTCACCGGATCCTGAGGGAACGGTACGGGAAATGGGGCAACCAGTAGTCGACTGGAAATAGGCCACCGCAGTCCTCCCGCGAGGTGAACTGTTTTCCCCTTTCCTGACGGAATGCCCGAAGCGAGCGAAGCTCACTTCGGAATGTTCTTTAAGAAACGGTAATAGTCAGAATCGGTTCCCAGGATGACGAAGGAATTCTTGTAAGCCGCCTCCTTGTATGTTTCCAAGGTCTTGAAAAAGGCGTAGAACTCTGGATCCTGATTAAAAGCCTCCCCATATATCTTTGTCGCCTCTGCGTCCGCCTTCTCGCGGTTCTCCTCGGCCGTCCGGTAGGCCCCCGAGACGATCGATTTCAGCTCCTTTTCCATCTGTCCGAGGATCTCCGCTTTCTTGCCCTCACCCTCTGATCGAAACTGGGCGGCCTGGCGTTTC
>CAYFXP010000529.1:0-3728 GCA_964346935.1 uncultured Syntrophobacterales bacterium | reverse complement strand
TGATCCTCCAACTTCACTATTTTGCCGTTGAGATCCCTCAGTGTAAAGTTCGGAGCCCTCACCGGTTCATTGATCCTGACCACCCCAAGTTCTTCCCAGAAATGCGTTTCCGCATCAGTTCTTTTCAGTAAAAAAAGGCTCAACACGAAGAAAAAAAACAGGGCAACGGAAAATAGTGAGAAACTTCGTCCTAGCACGTGATCTTTCATAAAATGACTAAGGGGATCAACAATCATCCGCGGGGGGACCATCATTGGAACTCAACCCACGCGATTCTTTGGGCGGGTCTCATTATCCGTTGTACTCGAATGATACTCCCTTTCCGCGATAGAGTCATCAGTGTCTGCTGGCAACGAAGAACGGAGTTTCGAATCTACCTTTTGTTTTGGGCCGCTTCTTTAATTATCGATCCGACCAAGGTGTCCATCTCTCGGCTCAATTTATCGAGATCTTTATTCTGATAATGCTTAAAGAGATAAGAGGGCTGGTAAAAAATGATCTCTACTTCCCCATAATCCAATTCCCTGACCACAATTTTCAAGGGCATTTCTAAGGCTGCCCTAGGCTCGGCTCTCAATACCTTATGTCCCATCATTGGGCCGACAAATCCTATAGTAGCACTGTTTCTGCCTTCAATGCCTGTCATAGCCACAATGTCTTTATGGTTAACATCAAAAATGATCATTAAATTTCTCGCTTTGATCGCCCCTTTCAATTTGTTTATTGTCTCGGAAAAGGACTTGTGGGAATTCACCACTACGGGTTGAGACGGAACCCTCACGTCAGTTGACCAAACTTCATTTAGGAAAAAAAAGCCTATTATCAAAACCACTGGGAACATTCTTAAAACCCTCATCATCTACCCCCTTTTTATCAGTCTATAAATGCCTTTTATAAACTCCCTCTCCGCCAGGAACACCAAAGCGCTCCTCTCTCACAGTTTCCACAACCTGGGAAATCGCGTCTTGATAGGATGTTTCCTGAAAAGTGCCAAAAGCATATCCCTTAACCTTTTCTGTGAAAACCTCAATGCGCTACATCAGGTCCCTTTTCTTTTCCTCAAATTCTTCCTTGCTGATTTCACCCCGGGCATATCTCTTCTTCAAAACCTCCAAGGAGGACCCTCCCATCGGCTCACTCTCCTTCTTAGCCGCACCGAAGTACCCCTTTGCCACGAGGATTACAGCGATAATAATGATAATCGGAATAATCCACATAAACCCCATTCCAAATCCTCCCATCATTTTTCATCCCCTCTATTTGACGATCAACTTCCCCGACATCCAGAAATGCTTCCAGCCGCAAAATTTGGTACAGCGTATGGTGAATTCTCCTTTCTTATCGGCTGTGAATTCGATGGTCGCCCGCTTCCCCTTGGGGAGCGGCTCGTTGATATTAAATCCCCTGATCCCGATTCCATGGTCCTTATCGATGGCGATGGCCTTGATGATTACCTTATCCCCTTGGTTAACCGTTATGGTATCGGGGATGAACTTGTAATTCTCAGCCTTTAGCTCAAATGTCTTTACCCCCTCCGCCTTCGAAGGGGAGAAACTCAGACTAACCAATCCAATTGACAATAGACCTATAAGAACAATACGGGCTCCTCTTTTCACGGATTCCCCTCCTCAGTTTCTGACAAACGAAAAAGCGCCTCATGTCAGAAACATGGAATGGCCCGGGTAATTCCTCAATTCTGTCCTTCCTGCCCGGTGAGAACCTGCTACAGAAATCCCCTCAATTACACTAAGCCAGGTCTTTCTTTTTTTCCTCGAACTCCTCCTTGTTGATCTCGCCCCGTGCGTACCTTCGCTTGAGGATCTCCAGGGCTGAATCCTCCGACCTTGCGGCACGGCCGCCTGTACTGGTCGATATCACCAGCCACCTGATGAGAAAGATGATTCCCACAATTACGGCGATCCAAAAGGCCACCATGATGATATGCCAAATCCACCCCGTACCATATCCCCAGCCCATCATCCCCGGCCCCATGTGCCCCCCATATCCCCGCCATTCGGCCAGCCCACTTCCGACGGAGGCAAAGAGAACTGTAAAGGCGGAAATCAAGCCGATCTTAAGTATCTTATTCATCCCAGTCCCTCCATGAGCGACCAAAGCCCCCAGAGGTCAAGGAGCCTCTGGGAGCTCTCAAGGTTGCTCCGATGGTTAATAGATGGATCGCATCCAGCCGGTGAATTTATCGACCACAATCTTGTCAACCAGGGAATCTTCCGTGGTCAGGATCTCCGCTTCAAAATAATTGCCCTTTTCCGTGATTTTCCCCAGCTTCAAGTTCGGGTTCCTGGTGGACTGTAAGTAGTTTTCCAACACGGCCTTGGCGTCCTTCTCCTCCATGGGTTTCTGGGGCTGCTGATATTGTGGCGGATATTGCGGACCGTATTGAGGACCATAGCCTGGGCCCATCATACCGGGCCCCATTCCACCACGACCTCTCATGTGCGGTCCCATCATCCCTGGGCCCATACCATAACCTCCACCTGGACCCATCATTCCAGGACCCATGCCGTAACCTCCTCTCGGGCCCATATACTGCCCACAGTAGGGGCAGTACCAGCCTCCGTAGCCGCCTCCCCCCATCATGCCGGGGCCCATTCCGTACCCGTGCATCATCCCTGGTCCCATCTGGGCCCTTGCCTCACCGCCGTAAAAAGTGACGGCGAAAATCAAGGGGATGAGAGCCGAGATAATCGAAGCCTTTCTCATTTTTTATTCCTCCTCTTCGTCATGAAGTGTCTCTGGCCGTACTTCGGTGATAGGACGGAAATACTCCTCTATCATCCGGATGTGTCTCGCATTGGAGCTAGAAATGTCACTCCTTCAAGAACCGCTCCGGATCCTGGGCAAATCTTTCCTTGCACCCCACGGCGCAGAAATAGTAAGTCTTGCCCCTGTACTCGTAGGTAGCCGCCGCCTCTTCCTCCTTGACTTCCATTCCACATATGGGATCTTTTGCCATGGCCTTCACCTCCTCTCCCATTATTTGATCATAAACCGCCCTTCTCAACATGGACCAGCGGGGTGCTTAAATACCTCTCACCCGTATCCGGCAGGATGACCACGACGAGCTTCCCTTTGTTTTCCGATCTCTTGGCCACCTCCAGGGCCGCCCAAGCAGCTGCACCGCATGAAATTCCACCAAGAATACCCTCTTCCCTTGCCAGCCTTCGGGCCGTCTCAAAGGCATCATCGTTGGTGACCTGGATGATCTCGTCGATAATCTTGGTGTTGAGCACCTCGGGGACGAACCCCGCCCCGATCCCCTGAATCTTGTGAGGGCCTGGCTTTCCCCCGGAAAGGACGGGCGAATCCTTGGGCTCAACGGCAATGGCCTTAAACTCCGGCCTTCGCGGTTTAATCACTTCGGCTACCCCGGTTATGGTTCCTCCGGTTCCAATACCGGCCACCAGGATATCCACCTTTCCGTCCGTATCCCTCCAAATCTCTTCTGCCGTGGTCTTTCGGTGGATTTCGGGATTGGCCGGGTTTTCGAACTGTTGAGGCATGAAACCGTTGGGCGTCTTATTTACCAATTCCTCTGCCTTCCAGATGGCCCCCGCCATCCCCTCTGGTCCCGGGGTTAAAACCAGCTCCGCCCCAAGCATCTGCAACAGGTTCCGCCGCTCGATGCTCATGGTCTCGGGCATGGTGAGTATCAATCGATATCCCTTGGCCGCAGCTGCGAAGGCCAGGCCGATGCCGGTGTTTCC
>CAYFXP010000528.1:0-2378 GCA_964346935.1 uncultured Syntrophobacterales bacterium | reverse complement strand
CCACTTTTCACGTGGTTGAGACGGCTTTGAAACCCTTTTCTCGAGATAAATTTTCAGCCGCTTCCACGCTTTGTCGGATGATCTCGAGAGCGGTAGCCTTATCTTTTAGGATGCCATTTTTAGCGTTCACCTTAATCTTGGTGCTCTTGTCAGTTATTTCCTTCAACTTGATGGTAATATTCAGATCTTTTGTCTTGGCCCGAATCTTCCTCTGCCCTTCGGCTTCGGATTGATCACAAACCGGGATTCCCATCTTCCTGAGGGCTAACAAGGTTGCCCTTCCCATCTTATCCAGGCTACAACAGACCGTTCTTTCAGTAATATTGGAATAGAGGTAAGCGACGCCCATTGAAACGCCGGTCAATGTTGGCCCCACGGCGTATTCACATCCCGCTTGAGCCACGCCCAACGATAGCAGCAGCACAGTCCTGACCACTATCCGGACCAAGGTTTTTTTTAACATGATGGGAAATCCCGTTGGAATTTAGGATTGTCCGGCCTACTCCCGAAAAGCAAAAAATATACCATTGTTCGGAGACATATGTTGCGAATAAGGAAGGTTAAATAGGCGAAAGGGCAATCAATGGAAAATAAGCGGATTGGACAAAAACTGTCCTTGAGGCCTTAACCTTTTTTCATAACTATTCGGAAATCGAATAGAAAAAAAGCATTCACATCAGCAGAGCTCTTAACATCATGGGTTGTTCTTCATGGTCTTACCGTGGCTAAATATCTACCCTTTTCCCTACGAGCTACGCCTTTCTGAATCAGTGATCCCATGGTTTGTATGAATGTCCCTTCGTAAGAACCCTCAAAGAAGAGGTCCACTGTTTCTTTAAACCAGGGTGTTCCCATAAGATAGTCAAAAAACTCATCTACGGGAAAACCTCTCCTCATCAGCAAGAGATAGACGAGAATTTTCCTTAACTGATCCATTCCCATTCGGGGAGGATTTCTTAAAAAGCCTTCCAACTTTTCCCTGCACTTTTGAACGGCAGTCTTCGGTTCTTTTATCGGGGGACCATGGCCTGGGTAAATCCGATCCACATCCAGCTTGGAGAGTTTTTCCAAAGAATCGAGAGCCAGAATCGGGGCCACACTCCCCTCCACTCTCACCGTGAGAACACCAAGATCGCCATCCCAGAGGGCATCAGAGGATATGAGAAATCTCTCCTTCGGGGAATAGAGGGCGATCATTCCCGCGCCGTGGCCGGGGGTATGGATCACCTCCAACTTCAGATCTTCAAGGAAGATGCAATCTCCTTCTTCCAGCGAGATATCCACTCGGAAGAACGCTGCCTCCTGATCATAATACCTCCACCAGGTGGCCCAATCGTTCCTTGTATCGATAAAGAACTTATCGATCCTGTGCATGGCTATTTTACATCTTGACAAATCCTGAATCCTCTTGTTTCCGCCTATGTGATCACAATGACTGTGGGTGCTAACAATACGATCAACCTCCCGAAGATCAACCCCGAGATCCTGAATAAACCCTCTTGTCTCCTCGAAATCCCTTATATATCCGGTGTCTACGAGGACCTTTTCCCTCCCATTGAAGACGAAGTGGTTGGCATTGAGCCATCCCCGCTCAACGAAGAATAGGTTTTCCGCTATTTCCACGACCATTAACCCCCCCTACAAAATAATATCATCAAAATGGCTTTCAAACTCTTTTGATCGGACTTCCGTAGTCTGTTTATATCTCGAAAGGCGATCTTCCCATTGGATTTCAATACCGAACGCAGTCTTAGCGAATTCTGTGGATTTTATGGCGTTATCTAGGGCCTCTTTTTCGCTTGGGCTGTAGAGTTTGATGGGATCTCCGATTGCAATGGTGTTTGGAGGGATAAAGAACTCGCCGGGGACTACCGTATTGGCGTGGACAAGGGCCCCAACTGCAACAACGGCTCCTGAGTGAATTATCGCTCCCTGCAAAACGGTTGCCCCAGTTGCTATGTAAGAACAGGCCTCAACCGTGCAACCCAAAAGGGCGGAATGTGGAGAGATAAAAACATGATCGCCTATCAATACGGGATGGTCCACATCTCCAGATGTCGTCGCCCTGAGGACAGCGTTTTCGCAAATTACCACACATTCGCCGATTTCAATTCTTGAGGCCTCTGAATCCAGAACGGCTCCATACATTATCCGTGATCGTGGGCCAACCTCAACTCTCCCCACCAAAGCGGCGGTCGGTGCGACGAATACAGACGAATCCACAATGGGTTCAAAACCTCGATGTTTGACGAGCATTGCTTCCCTCCTCTCTCAATATCACACATTATTCGATAAAGAACACACTATCTCTCCTTGACCTGATTTTATCTATCAATCACGAATTGGTCAAAAACAAAAAAGCCGGTGATTTTTTCACC
>CAYFXP010000527.1:0-4801 GCA_964346935.1 uncultured Syntrophobacterales bacterium | reverse complement strand
GGAGTCATCCACCTCTTGGTGGAGGACGCGGCCGCTGCCCGCCGCGCCCTTGAAGAGATCGGCCTTGAGGTCCGTGGCGAGCGGCAAGTCTTGATCCTGGAACTTGAAGACCGACCAGGCGCGATCGGGGATATCACACGCCGCATAGCCAAAGCTGGGGTTAACATCGACCTGATCTACGCGGCCACAAACACCCGGGTTGTCATCGGGGCCGATGACTTAGATAAGGCTCGCGCTGCCGTATAGCCGAGCGAGCGTGGTAAAATACGCGTTGCCTCATAAGCCACTGCAGCGGGCGCGTTAACCGTGGGCACAGATTCAGAGTATCTCGGTCGGCAGCGGCGTTTTTTGCTCACGCTCATACCGCGTATCGCTGACCAAATTCACCATTTCTAACATCGATGATCTTATAACTTTCCCCGGACTAATGATTTACGTTTGAATTATTTCCCATGAAGAATAGCCATCCAGCGAATCCCCTCTAAATCACTCACTCCACACAGATAAAGCTGAGTTGTCTTCAAATTTTGGTGGCGAACCAATATCTTAGGCATGACTTTAACGGAGAGACCTTGTAGTGAGAAAATAGTTGCGCCGGTAATAGAGAAATTATAAAGTGATTTGGGCATGTGGATCTATATAAAGGGCATTGAAAAGTGGGACCAAAAAAGGAGGAGAGCAATGAGAAAGATAGCAGTAGGTGGTATGACATTATTAGCTGTAGTGCTTATCGCCGTACAGGCTTTGGCGGAAGGCAATGTCTTTGAGCATGAGTATCTCTCCTTAACGCTACCGGACGGTTGGGTGACCCAGGAAATACCGAGCAATTTTGAAAAAGAGGTGATTGGGTGGCTGAAGTCCGAGAAGATCCCGGGTACTTCCATTACGGTATCCTGTTACAGGGGGCGGCGATATAACTACAGTAGTATCCGTATTGCGGGTCTGAAGACCATAGCTGCTGTTTATCCCAAGGGGCAAGAGATGCTCGAGAAGCCGAAAAAAATAAAGACTGACATCGGCTATAAGGCAGTTGTGGAACTGTGGCGAGGCGCCGTCGAGACCGGCGGCCAAACTGTGTTCTTGCAAACGCCAATGGGGATCGTGAAGGGCAAGCATTGCTGGATACTCATGCTTGGTTACACGCCAGATTCGTCTGGGCCGCAGCTGGAAGAGGATTTCATGAAGATTATCAAGACGGCTGGGGTATCGAAAGCAAAGAAGGAGGTCTCGCCGAAAAAGGAGCTGACTGTCACCCCGGAGCTTAAAGGGCTCCCTAAGCAGGGGGTTAAGGAGAGCCCCATAGGGATCGAAGACTCTTTGGTTCAGAAGGGACCAACATTAATAGGGAAAGGTGAATACAGTCGGGTTCTAGAATTGATAGAGGATCTTCCGGGACAAAGGAGGAGGCATGTGCAGGTCCAAACCCTGGAGTGCTTCGCCAATTTAAAGGGGTGGGTGAGTGACAGGGATAGAACCTGTAAGTCGAGGTGGTGGAACCTGAGGGAGAAGTTAATAAATTCAGGAGACAATGAGGCGACTCCAGTATTGGTTATCTTTTTAAGAGATGAGAATCCTTGGTTGAGGGTATATGCGGCTGAGCTTTTGGGTCATATCGGAGATAAAAGAGCATTGAAGGATTTGAGAGAGGCCGGGGAAAATGACGAAAATCGCAAGGTCAGAGCATATGCCAAAAAGGCCTATGAGCGGATATCAGGTGAGAAATTTTAGGACGAAGGCAGGGTCACCACGCCCTTACTCTATAAACATGAATTCGATAGTCGAGCCCGGATCCGGATTATTCCATGTTTCAAACCCAAATCAATACTTTTCGCTTTTCCCCGCGCGAAAGGTTTCATCTTAAAATTGAGGTATCTATTCAACGTATCCACTACATATCTTCTGTGGGCCACGAATCATATCAAATCATAGGTTCTTCGAATCATCTTTTCTGCAGCTTTAATAGTGCCAACAAAAATCTTAGAACTTGTTCTTATTGGGTAATGATTGTCACTACATCCTTCACGCAACATATGCTTAGCAACATATCTAATCAGGTAATAAAGGGGGCCCGGAGGATTCTTGATTCTCAGAGCCTTTTGGTAGTCCGCATATCTTCGGGCGAGAAGTGACTCGAACTCATCAATTTGCTGATAATTCCACCCGACATATGATAAACGGTTCTGAATATGAAGATGATAAGCCTCGAGTACAGCTTTGCATTTATCGCTTGAAATCGTTTGCTTACAAGCACAGGCCACACCAAACATGTTCATCATAATCCACTCCCTATGAGAGTTCCCTAAATAACCTTCTTTTACTGAAACGAAATCTCCGACATTTTTTAGTATTTCTTTCAATTGATTCATATCTGACCGAGAAAAAGTGAAGCGAGCTAACACTTTTCCCAATTCGTACGAAGTCACCTTGGCTTTTCTGTGAAAAAATCTCATCTTTGTTCCTTTAATGGATGGTTTAGCCCTGTCGGCTATTACTCTCGCTTTCAAGCTGTCGAAACCCCGCCAAGGTCTTCGAGCGAAAAGTCCCTAAGAGAAAGCTCAGAACTGTCGCCATTTTCCACTTTCCCCTTCTCTCATATTCGTCTCTATCTACTTGGCCTCATCAAGCATCCTCATGAGAAGACTTCCCAGGGCAAGACATTCAAATGCCTTTACAGGACCGGAACCGTTGACGGATCGGAGGCCAACAGCCCTTTTGAACCAGGAAATTGCCCCACGATATAACGAATGTGCTGCATCTTGCTCAGCGCTAAGTTTGCTGAGGGATAACAGAGGGGACTCAGGATTCAGTGCTTTGGAAATGAGAGCGACACCTGTATCTTTGGGATTTGCAGAGATTCTATCCTGTACCTCCTCCTCCACCACATTCATGGCATTGAATATAGCATCATCGTATTGGCCAGTTTCAAAAAGGCCCCGGCACCGCTGAACGATTTTCGGGTGAAGCCCTTCCAGGGTCATTTGGAATCCGTGAATAGAAAACTCATCTTGGGTTTCTGCTAGTTTCGCCAGGCCCCTGGCCAAGTCTTTAAGCTCTGCCCTGTCCAATCGGTGATTGTATAGAACGCTCTCAAGTGGATTTACCAGCGGGGCATAGAGTTCTAGCACGTATTGCCTTCTGGTGGCATACGTTGGAAGCTTTGAAGACCAGTACCCATGCCAATCCCACAAAGAGCGGAAGGGGTTGTTGTGAGGGAGATCAACTCCGGCTTTGACCAGGGCGTCAATTTCGGTTGCGATATCGAGATAGAGTTGTATATATTCGTCCTCCTTCTCTTGAATCGTCGCCTCACCAGTGCTAACAGAGACCATTATTGACTGGATTTGCCAAATATTCGCTAATAGACTTTCAAGCTGTCTTAAATCCATTTTCCTATTCTCCTGGAGAAAATTCAGTATCCATTTCTATCTCTTTTCCCCCTCTATCATTCTATGCCCCTCGCACCTCTATCTCTTGGCGTATTGGCATCGTTCCACCTGCAGGTGCATCCGCCTTATCTTGTCCCACATCCTACTTTCTGCATCCCATAATAGCTTGAGGATTTGCTCATAGTTGGTAGCACCTTTCTTCAGGTGACCTCGGATTTTCCAAACATACTCGATTATCGCAAACATCTCTATTCCTCTACCAATATCAATTGCCCTCTGGGGTTCGGGCTAGATCGTACTCCTTTATCTTGTTGAGAATTGCTTTGTAACTAATCCTTAACAGCTTTGCGGCCGTTTTACGGTTCCAGTTGGTCTGTCTCAAGGCGTTCAAGATGGCCTCTCTTTCCGCCTGCTTAACTGCCCTTCGGCTCACCTCCTTGAGGGGCAGTACGGGTGGGATTGAGCCATAAGCCTGAGGGTTCCGTTTTTGATAAGATTCTCTCTTCTTAGCTTCAGGGGTCAGTTCATCAATGATGGCCGCTTCATTGCCAAATACTGCGAGGCGCTTGATCATATTCTCCAACTCACGCAGATTCCCAGGCCAGTGGTGGCGCATAAATACCTTCATCAATATCTGCGAGGGGGAACGAACACCATCACCGTATTTCTTTCCGTAAATATCTAGGAAATATTTAACGAAGATGGGAATCTCCTGTCTTCTCTCCCTGAGAGGTGGAATGAGGATATCGACCACATTGAGTCGATAGTAGAGATCCCGCCTGAAACGGCCGTCTTTTACAGCCTCCTTGAGATCCTTGTTGGTCGCAACCAAAACCCGTACATCAACCTTGATGTCATGTTCGCCCCCCAACCGGGAAAACCCTCCGTCTTGGATAACCCGAAGGAGCTTGGCCTGAAGCGAGGGGCTGATGTCCCCGATCTCGTCCAAAAAGATGGTTCCCCTGTGGGCCAACTCGAACTTCCCCGGCTTCTTCTGATAGGCCCCCGTAAATGCCCCCTTCTCATAGCCGAAGAGCTCGCTTTCGAGGAGTTGTTCGGGAAGGGCTGCGCAATTGACCTTGATAAAAGCCTTGTCTCTTCGAGGGGAATTGAGGTGTAGTACACGGGCAACGACTTCCTTCCCGACGCCGGTCTCCCCATGAATGAGGACGGTGACATCGGTACCGGCCACCTGGTCGATGATCTCCTTTATTCGGTTCATCTTCTCACCGAAGAATATGAAGGAATCGTCGAGGTAAAAGGGGACCCCATCGCGGCCAATTTCCCGAGAAAAGCCGCTTTCTTTCATCAATTCCTTCCCCGGGCCCATTTCGCTCCGACCCGCAGCCGTTCCCTGGGGCAGATGAGAACTGTTGGCAGTCTTCGCTTTTTCCATTTCCTCTCCTTTCTTGAAT
>CAYFXP010000526.1:0-1773 GCA_964346935.1 uncultured Syntrophobacterales bacterium | reverse complement strand
CTGCTCGTTTTGCGAGCCCCAACTGCCGGGGTCATCGCCGACGAGAATAACAAATCCGGCGTTGCAGCCGGAAAGGTTGAAGGTCATCAACGGGTCGAGTGCGATGTTGAGCCCCACGCTTTTCACGCACAGGAGCGAGCGCGTCCCACCCAAGGAACCGCCGAAGGCCATCTCTATAGCGACTTTTTCGTTGCTGGTCCACTCAACTTGCACCTCGTCGGGCGAGGTCAGTTGGAGAATCGCATTGACGACGGCCGTAGCTGGCGCGCCTGGGTAGCCGGTCACTAAAGAAACGCCGGCCTCGATAGCGCCACGGGCCAGGGCATAAGCTCCGGAACCCCGCTCATTCATGCTTTGTATCCTCCTGCGAGTCTTACAAGGTCATATCGCCATGCGCCATGGGGAATTGAGCCATCCTCAATCTTGCTAAGTGTAGATCTAGGCCCCGGTAGACGAGGGGCCGGGGGGGAGGCCCAAACAAGTTCAGGCCGATGACGAACTCCCTAACAAGCTGGGGACTCCAATACCCTGGGCACGGAATTCGGTTGCGGCCGAAAGCTGCACTACTCCCATCCTCCCCTCACAAAAAACGAAGGCTCTGGTCAAGAGCCTTCCTCTGTGTATCTGGATCGTGCTTTGCAGTGATTTTGCAGCCTGGTCTCTTCCCTCTGCCTCGGCCCGGGAAAATAACTGGCCTGCTATCGCCCACCGGGTCTGAGTCTCACCGCGGCTACTCGTTCCATCTGCGATTTGCACTTTACACAAAGGGTAGTGTGGGGCAGAGCCTCGAGGCGTGCCGGATCAATCTTCTCTCCGCACCTTTCACATATTCCATAGCTTCCCTTTTCCGCCAGACGGAGGGCTTGCTCGATAGATGCCAGTTTGTTTTCGTACGCCCGTATCAGAGCCAGGGTCTTCTCCCGCTCGTAGAGGTCAGGATCGGCTTCCTCTTCATCGGGATCAACTTCGCCCCTCAGATATTCCCTGAGACGATCCAGTTCAACCAGAGTCTCTGCGCGCTCCTTCTCGAGTTTTCCCTTTTCTTGTTCTGTAATCCCTTTAGTTGCTCTCACTCTATTATTCCTGCGGTTGATGACATAGCCATGTACATAAAAGAGGGGGACACGCGGGGCTATGGGAATTGACAGGAGGGCCTTTGCTCAGACTAATCATATATACCACATTTCGGGCATGATGTCAAGGACGCCAGGCAATCTTCTAGGACAAGGAAACTGATTCGACACCAAAGAAATGTTCTTCTCATGATTTTTCGCATTTTTCCTCACGTTTTCACAAGATTATAACCTAAAAGTCACTCGATCCTGAGTATCGTCCAAAACGGGTCGTGACTAGACACAAGCTCATCGAAGTCGCCTTAAAAGCCGTCCTTTCGACTCCACTGAGTGCTCTGCCGTAGGTTCCCGACACTTCTGAATGATACCCTCTCGATCCAGGTCCTCTTTTCTATTTGGGCCATTTCTGGTATAATAATCCAGCATGGTGACAGTCGCTGACCACTGCCTTGCGGCAAGAAAGGTCTGGCAGGGATCGGTAGCGATTTGGACCAAACCCAGCAATAAAAAGGAGAGCCTCAAAGAAGAAGATGAGAAAAGCGATCATCTTTATCCTGGTGTTGTTCGTGCTGGGATTCCCCGGATGGGTTTTGGAGATTGAAGCCCAGGAACCTGTGGTGCGCATCCTCCTATTCCATTCTCCGACCTGCCCCCATTGCGAGATCGTTATCAACGATGTACTGCCCGGTATCCAGGAGAA
>CAYFXP010000525.1:0-8086 GCA_964346935.1 uncultured Syntrophobacterales bacterium | reverse complement strand
AACTTCCTCCATACTCACTGGCCTCCTTTGATTTTTAATCTCTGGCGTTCGGATAACACGTGTATCCTCATTCGGCTTTCTGACATGCCTCTACCGTGATTATCTTGCAACCCGCCTCCTCTCTCACCACGCCGCTAATCTCCACTACGTGTTGCACCAGGGCCAGCAATTTATTCCCTTTCTCGTCTTCTTCAACGGCGTACTCCTGTTCGTTGGCGGTCAAAATAGCGGCCTTGATCGCATTCCCCCTCTCATCCCAGGCCACCGGAATGACAATTCCCCTGAGGCTGATTTGCTCGCTATCCCCTTCCATTTTCACCGTCTATCAATTGAGGGGACCCTTCGCCTGCCGAACCCCCTTCCATCTCATGCCCTTTCAGCGTTATTTTACGATTTCGTATTTCTCCACCGTGATGACTTTCTCATCGCCTGTATCCTCGACAATGCCACTAACCCTTACGTTCTTTTCGACGAGTTTGAACAGCTCCTTCCCCTTGGCATCTCTAGAGACGTAGTAAATTTCTCCGTCGGGGGTTTCCACCACGACTAAGGCCACGTTGCCCTTGTCATCCCAGTCGTCCGCGTATACAGTTCCCGTAATCGACACCTCGGCGGCAGCCAGCGCCGGCGCCGCACAGAACAGGGGAATGCAGACAACGGCACAAAGGGCTAAAATGGGAAAGTATCCTTTTCTTTTCATAGTTAGGCCCTCCTTCTCCCTTATCCTGGATTTAGGTTTGAAGAGAACGGGAAACTCTGAAGAAATAGAGTTCCACGAGCCTCTTTACTCAGGCAGCCCCAAGAACAGGTGGCGTCTTTTTTTCCTCTACCTGGACCTCCATGGACTTCTTATCGAACCATCCCTCGAACAGGATCAATTCCGGGTGCTCATCAAGAGACGTATAGTCCTTAACCGCAACATTCCCCTGTGTCGCCTTGACCTCGTCAAAAACCCGAACGTCCCAACAATCCTTGCCTTCCCCCCTGGGCCGGACCACGCTTTTGAGCCGCCAAACCCAATCGGGATTCTTGCGCAACTCCACCACGAGATGTCTCCCCACCGCCTCGGGTATGTCCTTTGGCTTGGGCAGCTTGTGGACCTCTGCCTTGAGCAACCCCTCCGTCTTTGGCCCCTTTTCCCAAAATCTCCACTTCATCTTTGACCTCCTCGTGGCCCATTTGGGGCTCAATGCCCCCATGCACATATCTAAAGAGCAATGGCCATGCCAGAGTCATAACTATTTGATATTCCAGATTCTTATTAATTATTTGCCAATACCGATCGGAACTACCGGTTCCGATGTTCGGGATAGATAGAAGACTTCATACTTGGCGAACTTTTTTACACAGTATAATGATATGAAATTATTGGAAAATTCAAAAAAGGAACTTTCCGTTCCGATAGTCACCCTATCGGAACTCCCAATTCCGTTTCAGCGAACAATGTCTCCGTTCGGTTTCTCTTTAGACCTTTTCCCGTTAGGGCTAGATAGATCAAGATACACGCTAGACGTTGGGCAAAGGGGTTTCCTATCATTCCTCCGAATCCGTATTTTTTCACCTTATCCGGATAGTTCTTTCCTCCAATGCTTCAACCGGTTGATGCCCTTTTTCTCCAACTGTCGAACCCTTTCCCTGCTGATTCCGAATTTCCCGCCGATCTCTTCCAGGGTATGTTCCCCATCCCTGCCGATCCCAAACCGCAGGCGTAATACCTCCGCCTCCCTGGGTGGCAAATGGGAAAGACCCTTTTCAACCATTTGGGTAACTTCCTCCCTCTCCATCACCTCATAGGGCGATAGTGACTTGTCATCCTCCATGAAATATCCGAGGTTTGATTCTTCCCCAACGGGAGTCTCCCAAGATATCGCCTTGGGAAGAGAAAATAGAGCCTTCTGGACTACTGTCAAAGGAATCCCTGCTGTTTTGGCTATCTCTTCAGGTCGAGGGGTCGTTCCCCATTTTTGTAGGAGTTGGCTATAGGTTTTCGTCAATTTTTTCCTCCTCTCCATGAGATGAGCCGGAATTCGTATGATGGACTCCTTCTCCACGATGGCCCTCAGCATGGCCTGGCGTATCCACCATGTTGCATAGGTGCTGAACCTACATCCACGCTTGTAATCAAATTTCGTTACGGCCCTCATGAGGCCCAGATTCCCCTCCTGTACGAGATCCGAAAGGCTTATGCCCGAATGCAAATACTCTCTGGCAATCTTACCGACTAAGCGTAAGTTTCTCTTGAGCATCTCTCCTTTCAGTTGGCAGAGCCGCGCATAGAAGTTCCTGATTTCCGATAAAAGGGTCATCTTGTGGGGGGAAATTTTATCTTCCTTCTCAAGCCTTTCCAATTTCCCCACGATGGCCGCCATTAGCTCATCGGAGATATTCCGTCGTTTCCTGATGAGAATATCGATCTCATCAATTTCCAGGCCCAGTTTCAGAAGCCGGTGTACGAGATCCCTTTGTCCTTCCTGAATTTCTTTAGCCAGTGCTTTCTCTTCTTCCTTGGTCAGTAGTCGGATCCTACCAAGTTCCCTCATATACGAGGAGAGGAGATTCTTGGAAACTTCATGCCCCAGATTATCCGGTTCTTGATCGTAATCCAGTCGCCCATCGCTATGTTCCTCTTTTTCTTGGATATCGAAGGCATAATTGTCTCCTAAAGAGTTACTTAGATACTCCGTAATCCTATACGTATTTCTGCATGCGGCTACCCTCTTATCTAGCTTCTCATAGTTGAGGCAGCTCATGGTTTTTCTCCTTTTCGTCACCATATAAAATCTGCTCATCCCTTTGTATCAGTCTTTCAGCACTCAGGCGGCTGAATCCCTCGGTTCTATATGGGTTGTCCAAGTACTGGAAAGACAACGATGAAACTTGGAAAACAGTAACCCTCGGTTCCTAGAGCCCGCCGATCGGAACCCCCGATTCCGGTCTTCATATGTCAGATAGTAATATTAGGCTACCCTTTTGGGGTCGATCCTCGCTTCCTAGGGAAAAGCATTTGGGTCTGTTGATTACTTTCCTTTCCTCCGAAGCCTCAATAAATTTAGATAATTTTTCCCGGACGGCAATTTATTGACCGGAAATATCCCCTTTCTCGCACACCTGATATCTTCTATTAAGTAAAATGCTTTCGGGTTAAATCTATTGATGATTTCAACGACATCTTGAACATCCCTGCGTTTTACAATAGTGTAAATGATATGCACTGGTCCCGTAGCTCCTTGGGCGTCAACACTCGTAACTCCGTAATTTGCGGTTCTGAGAAAGTCTATTAATTCAGATGCATCTTTCCTCGTAATGATCCGAATGGAAAGAATACCAATCGCCAATTTCTCCTCAATGTACATACCAACAAAAGTCCCGGCACCAAAGCCTCCGGCATAGACAACGTAATAAAAAATATTGGTCAGATTTTGCATGATCTGTCTGATTGCCAGAAGCCAAATGAGAACCTCAAAAAAACCGAGCAGCGGGGCAAGAAATCTGTATCCCCGCCCTATGGAGATGATGCGTATTGTCCCAAGCGAAACGTCACCAATTCGCGCGAGAACAATAAGGAATGGGATTACAGCCCATTGAAACATCTCTGGACCAAAAAATGATGATGGAGCCATTTTAGGTCTATTCTCTCTTCTGAAAGGATTTTTGCATCTTGAACCGCTTCAGCCCCTGGCATCGCCTAACGGTGATTACTCTCTGACCGGCCGCCTCCCTCACTTTGCCCACAACATCCACCTCCTGTCGGATCAGGCCCAATAACTGCTTTGAGTTTTTGTTATCCTCGATGAGATACTCTTCCTCGTTGGGGGTGAAGATAGCGGCCTTGGTCGCATTACCTTTCGTATCCCACTCAATCGGGAGCACAATGCCGCGGATCCGGATTTCCCTTTTCTCAACCTTCATTTGCCATCAACTCCACGCTAGACGGCAATGTTTCCTGAACCAAGCTTATCAATCGTAGGATTATCGGCTTTTACCTCGCCTATACCCGAAAAATCACGGTATGCGCTGCTCCAGCGATGGAGCATCGGATTTGAAAACCCTTTAATACATACCACCCCCCGGCGGCATGGCCGGGACCTGTTTCTTCTCGGGTTTCTCGGCGACCAAGGCCTGGGTTGTAATCATCAGCGACGCCACGCTGGCCGCGTTCTGAATGGCTAACCTCATCACCTTCGTCGGATCGATAATTCCCCCCATTAGCATATCGGTATACTCCTCTTTGGCCGCATCAAAACCAAAGGCCCCACTTTCCATCTTAACCCTCTCAACGACAACAGAACCTTCGTGGCCGGCGTTATGGGCAATCTGCCGGATTGGTTCTTCCAGTGCCCGTTTGACGATTTTCACCCCCACGGCTCGGTCGCCATTAAACTTCAAAGTATCCAGAGCGGGAATACACCGGAGATAGGCCACGCCCCCGCCGGGAACGATACCCTCCTCGACGGCGGCCCGTGTTGCGTTCAAGGCATCTTCTACCCGTGCTTTTTTCTCCTTCATCTCCGCTTCCGTGGCCGCACCCACATTGACCACGGCTACTCCACCAACCAGCTTTGCCAGCCGTTCCTGAAGCTTCTCCCGGTCATAGTCGGAGGTGGTCTGCTCGATCTGGACTCGAATCTGTTTGACCCGCCCCTCTATGGTATCGGACGTTCCCATGCCCTCAATAATTGTCGTGTTATCCTTATCGATATGAATACGCCTTGCCTTACCTAAATCCTCCACCTTCATATTTTCGAGCTTTATTCCGAGATCCTCCGAAATCACCCGACCCCCGATAAGGACGGCCATGTCCTCAAGCATGGCCTTCCTTCTATCACCAAATCCAGGAGCTTTGACCGCGGCGCACTTGATGGTACCGCGAAGCTTGTTGACCACCAAAGTTGCCAGCGCCTCGCCCTCAACATCCTCTGCCACTACGAGGAGCGGCTTCCCCATCTTCGCGATCTGCTCCAATAACGGCAGTAGATCCTTCATGTTGCTGATCTTCTTCTCATGCAAGAGAATGTAAGGATCTTCCAGCACCGCCTCCATCTTTTCGGCATCGGTCACGAAATACGGAGAGAGGTAACCCCGGTCAAACTGCATCCCTTCAACAATATCCAGGGTGGTCTGCATGCCCTTGGCTTCCTCCACCGTGATGACTCCCTCTTTTCCGACCTTTGCCATGGCCTCGGCAATGATGTTGCCGATGGCCTCGTCGTTATTGGCCGAGATGGTCCCCACCTGCGAGATCTCCTTCTGATCCTTGGTGGGCTTGCTCAGTTTTTTTAATTCCTGGACAACTGCATCGACTGCCGCATCGATTCCTCTTTTCACCTCCATGGGGTTCGCGCCGGCCGTAACTACCCGGTATCCTTCGCGACAAATGGCTTGAGCCAGCACCGTGGCCGTCGTTGTTCCATCCCCTGCCGTGTCGCTCGTCTTGCTCGCCACTTCTCTCACCATCCGGGCGCCGATATTCTCAAATCTATTCTCCAGATCAATCTCCTTGGCCACGGTTACCCCATCCTTGCTCACCGTGGGAGAGCCCCAGGATTTCTCCAGAAGGACATTCCTCCCCTTGGGGCCCAATGTCACTTTGACCGCATCGGCCATGATATTCACACCCTTGAGCATAGAGTTTCGTGCCTCTTGATCAAATTTGAGTTCCTTCGTAGCCATCTTATGCTTCCTCCTCTCGTCTCTTCTAGTCCTGGAGTAGGCCCAGGACGTCGTCCTCGCGCATGATGAGGTATTCCTCCCCACCGATCTTGATCTCTGTTCCCGCATATCTGCTAAATAAGAGCCGATCACCTTTTTTCACATCTACGCCCCATATCTTTCCGCCTTTCAGGATCCTTCCTTTACCCACGGCGATCACTGTTCCTTCCATTGGCTTTTCCTTTGCCGTGTCGGGGATAACGATACCGCCGCGACTCTTTTCCTCTTCCTCGAGGGCTTTAACAGAATTCGATCGTGTAATGGTCTCATTTTCATATTCCATCACTCCTTCTCCTGAAGGTACATCCTTGCCATTCTCGGCTATTTATTGACACAGGTTAAGCACCAATCGATTTAAGAAACCTCTGCCAGTCTTCAATCGGTCTCGTCAGCCTTTGATGTGATTCACCAGATGTTTTCAGCGGATTTGATCTTTTTTCCAGAATTTATCTTTCATTCGTAGCCTCTTTGTTATCTCCTTGGACATTTTAACGCCTCGATGAATAAGTATGGCAAGAGCCGTACCAGTTTCATAACCTATTGACATTTCAATGTTTTATAGTTTTTGGGGAATGCTCATCGGAACTTTCGATTCCGATACGTGAGAAAAGACCCGGGGAATTTTTCCAGGGAGAACTTTTTGGAATGGTGTAAGATATTGAAATAGATTGGAAATTAAGAAAAGGACTTCTCGGTTCCGATAGGTGTGCGGTCGGAACTTGCAATTCCGATATTCATGTGAGGACGATGATCGTTGTTTTTGCCTCCTGCACCCTCCACCTTTCAACGATCAGGCTCATGATATAGTCCGGTAATTCTTACACCATAGGTTCGGGATGCTTTGGTGCCTGGGTGACTCGCGTAGATCCAAAAATGCGGTAGCCTATATCCAACCTGAGGAAAATGTATAGAACGAAGATCAATATCATAAGGTTCATCGCCGCCAAATAGAGGTTGTATCCCACCTTCACGAATACAGTGCCTTCCCCTACATTCGGCATGATAAGAGGCTTTTGGGGAAGTCCATATCTATCGGCGAGGGTATCGATATTGACCATGTGTATCACTGGCACGCCCGCGCGAGCAAAGCGACTCATCACACCATCGACCTTTAACGCTCCTGGCGGGGGTCTGCGATTAAGACCCGGGTTGAAAAGCTTCTTGCCCACTGCCGTCCCCACTGAGATTGTGCCGCCTCCCACATTAACGTAGGCAGCTATGGGATGTCCTTCCGCCAATTCGTTATACAAGGCCATCCTTGCATCGATATTTTCCCGATCGTTTTCGAACTTCAGAAAGCGCACCTTGTTTCTTTCTACGGCCGCACCCAATAGTTCGCGCCCCCTTTTAGACCGTGCCAACGCCAGATCCTCCTGTCCGCCAAGAGATGCCGCTACCGACCGTTGGGAGATACCCCCGTCCTCGTGCAGTATGCGTTCCATATCCAACCATGTCAGGTTTGGAAAATTAGCACCCCAGTTGGAGGCGGAGACGCTCGTGATTGAGATTACCTTCAGGTTGAGAACGTCGGCAGCCGTAAGGGCCGCCAGATTTATTGCGGGGAACGAACCGGAAAAGCCCATTGCGACAACGTTCCCGTTTTTCACTCCGGCGCGTTTGAACATCTCGAGGATAACTGCTGCCCAATTGGGATTAATGGTGGTTTGCTTTGCCGGTAGGTAACCGTATGCACTTGTAATCGGTGAGTCAGCTAACCCAATCAAGCCGGAGCTCGCCGGATCCACCTTTGTATCAATAGGCATCGCATTCTTCAGCCGATATCGTCTGATGACCTCCATACCATATTTCATGGCAAGAGCGGCTTGTATTTTTTCCGAGTAATAAGGGTTTTTCGTCTTAAGCTTAATGTGTTCAACGGACAACATAGCAGCTATGGCTAGGAATGCCAGAACCACAAGGATGACACGCGGTACTCTGCTTGGACGCCAATATACTTTCCTCATAGTGAGATATTCCCCCCCGTAATGAGTATGAGTGCCATGCGCACAACGACACTTGCGACGATAAGCGCTGAAAAGCTCTCCACGAGGCCCTGGCGATCTATCCAAATGGCGATTAGCCCGGGTATAATATAGCCAATGATCGATAAATCAATGGTGGTTATTGGCAGTTCCAGCGTGCCGAATGATCGCACGAGGCCACCCAAGGCAAAACCAACCAGAATCATCAGCACCGTCCTCCGCCGGCCGTAAATAATTACCACCGTGCTCAATGAATGTACAACGAAATACGTGAGGTAGCTGATGAGCAGCGTAATAACTATCACAAGGGGACGATCAAGGTACAACGCCACATAGCCTGGCACAACCATGCCGCCCGCCGTCAAACCGAGCACTTCAGAAAAAACGAGACTGAC
>CAYFXP010000524.1:0-2089 GCA_964346935.1 uncultured Syntrophobacterales bacterium | reverse complement strand
TTCAGTGCGGAATGCGAGACTTCAATCCCTGGGCTCTTCGTCGCGGGAGAGGTAACGGGAGGCGTCCACGGGGAGAACCGCCTGATGGGGAATTCCCTCCTCGATGTCTGTGTTTTCGGCCGAATCGCCGGGAGGAATGCGGCCGTATATGCCAAGGAGCGGGCAGCGGAGGGAAGGTTGACCCTTGAACACGTGGAGAGATACCATAAGGAACTGGAGGAGGCGGGGATTATTACGGACAGGGTGGCACCCATGCTGCTTCCCGACTATAGCAATCCGGAGGTTAGGGAAAGGCAGTTGACCGCCCATTATGTGGGGACTATTCGGTAAGAAACCAGATCCTCAAGCGAAGCGCTCTTGAGCCAAAAGGAACACTCTCTCCGCTTTCGATTCCCAACATTCCGACATTGGGTTTTGGGCAACAGCCCGTTGACATTTGGCATTTCCCCTTCCGCCTCCAACCGCTCCCTTGAAGTCTCGAAAAAACTCGCTCTTCGCCACTCAAACATATTTTTTCGACGATTCAAGCGTTTAGGCCTCCTTTGCCTCAGAACTGGGTTTTTTCCCGCTCCTGGCCTGGGAGTAATTCTCGAAAAAATATAATTCGCGCTCAGAGCTCGTTTTTCCGCCTTTACCGGGATTTCGCCCTTTGAACTTTGACATTTGGCATTTGATATTTTGCCCTCAGCCTTCTGCCTCCAACCTCCAACCTTTTTCCCCTCTCCGACTGCAGCACGAACTCGCAGTCCTTGTGATCAGGGGAAGTTTTTGATATAAATGGGTAAAACGATAAGGGGTTGTCCATGAAGATACATGAGTACCAGGCCAAGGAGATCTTAAAGCAGTTCGACATACCCGTTCCGCGTGGCGGTGTTGCGGAAACGCCCCAGGAGGTGTTGGAGATTGCTCGGGGAATAGGCGAGGGACAAATCATGGTTAAGGCGCAAATCCACGCGGGAGGGAGGGGGAAGGCAGGTGGCATCAAGGGGGCGAGTTCGGCGGAAGAGGTTGAGGCCATTGCCGAGGAGATGATCGGCATGAGGTTGGTTACCGCTCAGACCGGCCCCGAGGGCAAGGAGGTGCGGAAGGTCTTAGTGGAGGAGAGTCTGGAAATCGAGAGGGAGTTTTACCTCGGGGTGGTGGTTGATCGAGCGAGGGCTTGCCCCGTTATGATGGCCAGTGCCGAGGGAGGGGTAGAGATTGAGAGGGTTGCCTCGGAAACCCCCGAGAGGGTTCTCATGGAATATGTAGACCCATCGGTGGGTTTGCGGCCCTTTCAGCTCTCCAGGCTGGCCTTTGGGTTGGGGTTAGAACCGGCCGTGATGGGGAAGGCGAGAAGCGTTTTTAGCGGGCTCTATCGCGCCTTTTGTGAGAAGGATTGTTTCCTCGCAGAGATCAATCCGCTCGTGCTCACCGCCGGAGGAGAATTTGTTGCCCTGGATGCTAAGATGAACTTCGATGACAGCGGCTTATATCGTCATGGGGACGTTTCGGGGATGAGGGATCTGTACGAGGAGGATCCCCTTGAGGTGGAGGCTTCCCGGTACAACCTCAACTATATCAAGTTGAATGGATCGGTAGGGTGTATGGTGAACGGGGCTGGGTTGGCCATGGCTACCATGGATCTTATAAAGCTGGCGGGGGCGGAGCCGGCCAATTTTCTCGATGTAGGGGGAGCGGCTACCGTAGAGACGGTGAAAAATGGTCTTAAGATCCTCCTATCTGATAAGAACGTTAGAGCGGTGCTGATCAATATCTTCGGTGGTATTATGCGCTGTGATGTCATTGCCAAGGGAGTGATCGAGGCCTCCCGGGAGGTGAAGCTCAATATTCCGGTCATCGTTCGCCTGGAGGGCACCAACGTGGAGGAGGGGATGAGGCTACTCGAGGAGTCCCGTCTGGATTTGATCGTGGCAGAGGGCTTGAAGGATGCGGCAGGGAAGGTGGTGGAGGTACTGAAAAGGATCTCAGCGTGACAGGTTGTTGCCCGGGTTCCCCGAAGCGAAGAAGTATGCAGTGTTGCGGCCAAAAGAGAAAAGGTCCAGGCTAAGGTTAAGGTTGAGGCTGAGAAGATATAGTAAGCAGTAGG
>CAYFXP010000523.1:0-1623 GCA_964346935.1 uncultured Syntrophobacterales bacterium | reverse complement strand
ATAAACAATGCCTGGATATACTCCTGTATTGTCTTCCTTCCATACCCCTCAGCTATATTCGATGGAACTGATACAGCAGCCCTCCGTATCTGTGAAGTCAACCCGTATCTCTCCTCCTTCGGAAAGTCTTTGGTAATCTCATAAGTCTTAATACAAAGCTGATAGGCCTTCTGCCAAACTTTTAACTCTTTATAATTCTTAAGCATTTCAATTAATCCGAGGAATCCTTGACCCCTTGAATCCTTCAATCCTACCAACTAGCAGGGAGATAAACCAATAATCCTAGATCCCGAGAAGCCTCCTTAAGTTTCCGCCCAGGATTTTCTCCTTGCCAGCCTCTGGAATAGAAAGGCTTCTAACAAAACCCACGGGGTCTTCGTCTCCCATGTCGTAAGGGTAGTCGGTTCCCATGAGCACATGGTCGCTCCCCGCCGTCTTCACTAGATATTCCAGTGCTGGCAAATAGTGAGTGATCGTATCAAAATAGAGATGCCCAAAATATTCCCATGGTGAGCGTTTAATTTCATCTTTGCATTCCGGTCTCACCACGTATCCATGGTGAATTCTGCCCATGATGTACGGAAGATGCCCACCGCCGTGAGCGAAGCATATTTTGAGGCCGGGCAGCTTCTCAAGAAGTCCACTGAAAATGAGGCGCGCCGCAGCTATGGTGGTCTCCAAGGGATTTCCGACCAGATTCGTGAGGTAGAATCGTTGCATCCTCTCGGCCCCCGCGGTATTGTGGGGATGGACGAATATAAGGAGATTCAGCCTTTCGGCCCCATTGAAAAAGGGGAAGAAGGCGGGATCATCGAGGTCCTTTCCATTGACGTTTGAAGATATAATGACGCCTCTTAAACCCAGTTCCTTCGACAATCTCTCCACTTCTTTAATGGCTTCTTCGACATCCTGCAGGGGGACCGTGCCGATTCCAATAAATCGATCCGGGTATTGACGGCATATTTCCGAAATTCTTTCGTTTTGCAATCTTGAAAGGGTAACCCCGGTTTCACTATCAGCCCAATAATAGAGCATGATGGGAGAAGGGGATAGAACCTGAACGTCCACTCGAGCCTTATCCATGTCACGTAAGCGGGTTGGGATATCGGATAATTTGTCCTTGATTCTTTCGAAAAGCCGTATATTCCATTTTCCGGATTCGGGCCCAGAGGATTCTCGTACGATAGTTCTCCCATCCTCGTGCTCAGAGAGTGCATGGAAACACTCTTCCGTTACGAAATGACTGTGAGCGTCGATATTCATGCAGCTTTCCTCCCCGGGTCTATGAAAAGACCCTGAACCCCCTTCTGTGTGACGATGTTTGTGGCGATCTTAGCGGCAAAACAATCCGCGCGCGTGAACTAACTCCTCGGCCGCACTACAAACTAGTCAGGCTTACTCCGTCGACCACGGAATTTGAAATGCACCAATCCTCTCGAAAAAGTCTCGTCGGGTTAAACTGCGAGGATCAGGTTAAGACATCCTCCTCGAAGGGGAACCGGGTGAACAGCTCGTGTCCCGTGTCGGTTATCAGCATGTCCTCCTCCAGCCTGGCGGTCTGCTCCAGATTAGGGTGTCCCGCAAAGGTTTCGATGGCGAAATACATGTTGGGCTTGATTTCCA
>CAYFXP010000522.1:0-6812 GCA_964346935.1 uncultured Syntrophobacterales bacterium | reverse complement strand
TGGGCGATGAGTCACAACTGATTCAACTGTTTCAGAGCCTCATAGGAAACGCCATTAAGTTCCGTGGCGAGGACCCACTAGGTATTCATGTCTCGGTGGAAAAAAAGGAAAACGAGTGGTTATTCTCAGTGCAGGACAATGGCATTGGCATTGATCCAGAGCACTTCGAACGTATCTTTATGATCTTTCAACGCTCACACAGGGAGGCCGACTATCTTGGAACCGGTATCGGCCTTTCGATATGCAAAAAGATTGTGGAACGCCACGGCGGGCGCATATGGGTGGATTCTGAGCCCGGGAAAGGTTCGGCATTCTACTTCACAATCCCGATGACGATGATAGGAGGAATGAATAACCATGAAGAGTCGGATCATCGGGAGGCCTGATGAGATTTTGTTGATGGAGGATAACGCTAGCGATATCCACCCCATAAAAACCTCTCGCAGAGAATAAGGTGTCCGCTCCCCCTGCACCTGGTCAAGCATGGCGTACAGGAGTGGTCAGATACTCTGAAAAGCTAGAGAAATAGGGAACGGGGAACATTTTGATTTCTATGCCCCGCATTACATTTTTCTTCAAGATATTGATTACAGTTCTAATACTCCTCCTATGCGACCCATTTACTGGGTTTGTATTCCCCGCGAAAGCAGAGGAAAGCCTTTATTTAATCCATGTCAGCTCATTCAGGAGTCGCAAAAGTGCTGAAATTGAGGTTTCAAATCTTAGCAAACATGGCCTACAGGCCTTTTATAGATATGAATCGGTAAAAGGTAAAGGGAAATGGTTTCGAGTCTACATAGGAATATTCAAGAATCGGCAGGAAGCGATGGAGAAGGGGGCGGAATTGTTGAGAAAGGGGGTGATCTCATATTACAAATCCAGAAAGGTGGAGCGGGAATTTATTCCTGGCGAAAAGACCATTGAATTTGAAGAATTAGAGAAGAGATATGCTGAGCCAGCAAGCAAAGAGGTGAGGCCTCTATCTATTGAAGTTCCCCAAAGACCCATCGAAAAGTCGATTAGTGAACCACCCTCAAAGCCGCAAGCCGCTGAAAGGGAAAAGGCATTGCGGGAGAAAGAGAAGGAAGAAAGCAGACCAAGGAAGGGATACTCCCCGAGTACGAGCCTATTGTCCCTTTCTCTCAATGCCGGTGTCTATACTTCGAGCAGTGCTAGTGACTTCAGAATAACCGAGCAGACACCGTCCGGTACCAGGAGATTTTCCTTTACGGGTGATACAGCCCAGACTTCACTTGAGTTGGGCTTGAGAGTTTACAGGAATTTCAATCTTTATGGCCGCTGTGAGTATGCCTTTGCGGAGGACATCGATCTGATTTTTGTGTCGGGCGGCCCGAAACTGAGGCTTGATATTTTGGACTGGTTTTTCCCTTATCTCAAGGGAGGAGTGGTGTATGGGGATTTCGATTTTGATGGAGCCCCCGGGAAATTTGAAGATGATTTTGGCTGGGAAGCAGGTCTTGGAGTGGACTTATTGAGATCCCAATTCAAGATTGGGTTCGATTTTGTGTATCGGGACATAGAATTCGATTATAAAGCGCCTGGCGTACCGGGGGTAAGTGCAAGCAATAGTTCAATTGATGTTTCAGGGTTTTCTATTTCGGGATCAGTCACATACTTCTTCTGAATCTCGGGGTACCAGGGGACCTGCTATTTTTCTCCTGACGTAAGCTGTTGAATTCAAGATTTATCAGGTAATCCAGGGACGGCGGCAATTATTACGTATAGCATCGTAATTCGTTAATTTAAGCGAGAAGGGTTGCCGTTCTCTTATGGGGACGTGATCTAGCTATCTAGAACTTCTTCTTACACCGATGACAAGCCCTCCCGCTATAGTGTGACCCAAAAGCCGCATATGTTGTGGACATTTTTTCTTTGACATACAGGAGGGCCATTTCACATTATGGAGGAGATATTCAAGGCACAACTTGAGATAGCCAAGGATCATAATGTGCCGGTGGTTATTCATACTCCCTTCCTCGAAAAGGAGAAGTGGATCGAGAAGTATCCCTCCCTGATAGACGATGCCAAGCTCGATAAGAGCAAGGTGCTCATAGACCATGCCAACGCCCCGGTAGTGAAGCTGCTCTGGGATATCGGCTACCTTATGTAGGGTGGCCATTTGTAAATCAATGATTTAACGGAGCAGTTACGTCCCCTAAATCTAACACGAAATCATCAGTAAAAGGATGTATTTCGTTTCTAAACAAGATCTATCGGAGCGACCTAAGGCGCGGCGAGCAGCGAAGCTGTCTCACAGCCCAACTGGGACAAATCAATAGCTCTGCCTTTTTGTTTGATTCAAGCCTTTCCTTCGGGCCACTTGCCCATTCTTGATCGGTGCCAAGCTGCTTCCGCAAATTACGTTCGGGGAGAACGGAATCCGTTGGAAGACCGGAGTTTCCTCAATTTATTCGAGAAGGCCCTTGTTCATGAGCGAAATCTGCTGCAGAAGTGGGTACCCACCGAGGCAACCATTTCGGAACCGGTCGTTGAAGGGGAATGTGGTCAACAGACGAGAAAGCCCTGAGGAGAAGGGACAGCGGCTGTTGTCTCGAGAAAAACAGAATCTATTATGAAGTCAAATCGTTATAGAAATCCTGCCAATAAGAATCAGGAAACTCCGGCAAGTCAGTTTTCGTTGACATCCAGGGAAAAAGGGGATATAAATTCAAAAAGTTCAATTGAATCATTTTGAGGTTTTGCGGGTGTCCGTCGAAGAGATCATCAAGGGGTGGAGTTCCTCGAAGGACATTGCTCCCTGCATAGCCCATGCGGAGCGGCTGGAGGGGCGGGAGGGTAAGTATGTAAGCATCCCCGATTTCATCGACGAGAGATTGATGGGGGCCCTCAAGAAGAGGGGGATAACCCGGCTCTTCTCTCATCAGGGCGATGCTCTCGAGGCAGTGCGCGGGGGAAAGGATATCGTTGTGGTCACGCCCACGGCTTCGGGAAAAACCCTCTGTTATAACCTCCCCATCCTCAACGATAAGCTGAGCGATCCATTCGTTAAGGCTATCTACCTCTTCCCAACAAAGGCGCTCTCCCAGGATCAGATGGCTGAACTTCAGGAGCTTATCGATGCCATGGGAGACCCCGTCAGAACCTTCACCTACGATGGGGATACCCCCCAGGATGCTCGCAAGGCGATTCGGGCTCATGGGGACATCGTAATCACCAATCCGGATATGCTCCATACGGGCATCCTTCCCCACCATACCAAGTGGATCAAGCTCTTTCAAAACCTGAGGTACATCGTCATCGACGAGCTTCATTCCTACCGTGGAGTCTTCGGGTCTCACATGACCAACGTGCTCCGAAGGATAAAGCGCATCTGTGATTTCTACGGGTCGAGGCCTCAGTTCATCTGCTGTTCCGCCACCATTGCCAACCCCCGGGAGTTGACGGAAAAGTTGCTTGAGCGCCCAGTTGAACTGATCGACCAAAACGGAGCACCTTCCTCGGAGAAGGTCTTCCTCTTTTACAACCCACCCGTAATCAACGAGGAGCTTGGCATTCGGGGGAGCCACCTTGGTGCGGCCAGGAGCCTAGCATACCCATTCATAGAAAGGGGAATTCAAACCATCGTATTCGCCACCAGTAGGCTCAACGTGGAGGTATTGACCAAATACCTTAAGGATCGGGTGGAACGGGAAAAAGGGGATCGGGATTTCGTCAGGGGATACCGCGGGGGATACCTCCCAAAGGTTCGCAGGGAGATCGAAAAGGGGCTCAGGGACGGAGGAGTTCTGGGGGTGGTTAGCACCAATGCCTTGGAGCTCGGGATCGACATCGGAAGGTTGGATGTTTGCATTATCGGGGGGTATCCCGGGACCATTGCCAGCACCTGGCAGCAGGCGGGCAGGGCGGGGAGGCGATCAGGCCTTTCCGTGGCGGTTTTGATCGGCCGGTCCCTTCCGCTGGATCAATTTATCATGGAGAACCCCGACTATTTCTTCCAAAGATCCCCCGAACACGGCCTCATCAATCCTGACAACCTGCTCATTCTGCTCAGCCACATCAAGTGCGCGGCCTTCGAGCTCCCCTTCAAGGATGAGGAGAGCTTTGGAGGGGAGGATCTTCGCCAGATCCTGGAGTATCTGGGCGAAAAGGGGGTCGTCCATCACCTGGATGATCGGTGGCATTGGATGCAGGATAGCTATCCGGCCGACGGCATCAGCTTGAGGAGCGTATCGGAGGAGAACTTCGTCGTCGTCGACACCACCGAGAGCCCCCAGGGTAAGGTCATTGCCGAGGTCGATTTTGCCGGCGCCCATACTACCTTGCATGAAGGGGCTATCTATATTTGTGAATCGGAGCTTTACCAGGTTGAAAATCTCGACTACGAGAATCGAAAGGCCTTCGTCAGGCGAAGCAGGGCCGACTATTATACCGATGCCGTAAGCTACACCGATGTTTCCATCCTGGAGGGGTTTGAGGAAAAGAGGGAGTGCGCAACCTCGGTCGAACACGGAGAGGTGGCTGTATCCACCAAGGTGGTGGGGTATAAGAAGATCAAATTCTACACATCGGAGAACGTGGGCTACGGAAAGGTCCAGCTTCCCGACCAGCAGATGCATACCACCTCATACTGGTTCACCTTCCCAAAGAGGGTTTTGGATGGAACGCGGTTCAGTAGGTGGGAGATTATCGACGGAGTACTGGGCATTGCATATGCGCTCCATTATGTCGGTTCGCTTCACCTGATGTGCGACATCAACGATATCCAACGGTGCGTGGGAGACCGGAAAGCCCGCTGGTTTGCGAGGTTATCCCGGGAAAGCAGGGGCGTTTACAAGTCGAGCGCCGGGATCGAGGAGGTTTCCATCGAGGGCATCGATATCTTCGAGCCCACGCTTTTCATCTACGATAACTACCCAGGAGGGGTGGGGTTTAGCCCTCAACTATTCGATGGACACAGGGAGATGTTGGAAAATACCTTCAGGCTGATCTCGCGCTGCGGTTGTAGATCTGGCTGTCCGTCATGTGTTGGGCCCACCGGGCAATTTGGAACGAAATCGAAAGGGATAGCCCTATCCCTCCTGGAAATGGCCTTGGAGACCGGTGAAGATAAGGGATAGATTGGATTCCTATTTCCCCCGAGAGGGGGATGAAGAGGGGCCCCCGGTGCTATCCGGTTTGAGGAGGCGGTTGGATCGGCTCATCGAGCCGCGAAGGGCTCGGGTAACGGGCGGAGGATATGCGGGCGAGGGCAAATCCATCGAGGAACTGTTGGACGGCCAATTCGTTCCCACCGCCTTTGGAGAGGTTTTTGTGGCACGGGAGATCTATGGGCACGGCCATCGGCACGGAGGGAGGCTCCTGGGGGACCTTTTGGAAGCACCCCACTATCCGGCCCATCTCATAACCAAGGACGAAAGGCTCAAGGGTATCGATTTTAGCCGGACCCTGTTCCTCGATACCGAGACCACGGGGCTGGCGGGCGGCACCGGGACATACGCCTTTATGGTTGGGATTGGCTCCTTTCAGGAGGAGGGGTTCGCCGTCCAACAGCTCTTTATGCGAAACCATTCGGAGGAGAAGGCGGTTCTCTCCCTGCTGGAAGGAGTTCTGGAGCATTGTGATTTTCTGGTGACATTCAACGGGAAGAATTTCGACATTCCCCTTTTGGAAACTCGGTTTATCCTATCGAGGCTGGGGTCTCCTCTGGCCGATAAGCCGAACTACGATCTGTTGTTTCCATCCAGGAGGATTTGGAGAAGAGCATACCATAGCTGCCGGTTGACTGCCCTCGAGGCACAGTTGCTGGACATTGATCGTGGGGACGATATCCCATCGGCGTGGATTCCCTCCCTCTACTTCGATTTCGTCAGGACGGGGGATGCCCGGAAGATAAGCCGCGTATTTCACCACAACAGAATGGATATCCTTTCCATGGTAATCTTGGCCCATCGAATCCACTTGACCTACCACGATCCTTCGACAGCCAATCCGAGAAGAGGGGTCGAGCAGCTGGCCCTGGGGAAGTTGTTCATGGAACACGGACTGATGGAGAAAGCCATCACTTGCCTCGAGGAGGCCCTCAGGAGATGTGACGAGTGTTTCTGGTGGGAGGCCATGAGGTTTCTCTCGCTGGCATATAAGCGCAGGGGCCAGTGGGAGAGGAGCACTGGCCTCTGGGAGGATATGATCTCCTGGGACGGCGGGAGAAGCTCATTCCCCTATGTCGAGCTAGCCAAGTACTACGAACACAGGGCCAAGGACTACTCGATGGCCCTGGAGATGGTTCGGGGGGCCCTTGAGATGGCGGATTATCTTGGCTTTTCGGAAAGAGAGGCGCTGCTGCACAGGCGGAAAAGGATCCTCCAAAAGGCGAAGAGGGCCAGCAAGGCGGGCAGGTGAGAACGCCATTTCCTTCCGTACTTACTTGGAGTGTCACTTTTACCCCCATCATGTCCGTACATTTACTCCGTCACGTGTTGCCCAAATTCCCCTTCGCTTTCCTATTGACATCGAATAACGGGTGCTTATATTTAGTTATTGCGATAGATGTATCCCCATTGATTATTGGGCCACTCATGAGAACGAACGCACCGACGCCGAGACTTGTTGTTTTCTTCAGCTGGTTGGTGCGCCGAAGCTTTCGGGATTTGGGAATCAGGGATGCCGCGGTCGCAGATTACGTCTCCGCACTTTTGGCTAATTTCGCCCGTACTGAAAACCTCTATCGGATAAGAACATATCACGGGAAAAGGCTGGAAACCGCTGTGGAAATGCTATTGGAGGCCAACCTTTCATGGTACTCTGAGCAATGGGACAGGGAGAAGGAGATC
>CAYFXP010000521.1:0-1536 GCA_964346935.1 uncultured Syntrophobacterales bacterium | reverse complement strand
CCATAAATATGCGAGGCCTTCTTCCATTTGCTATATTTGTTCTCCCCTCTCGTTCCTTCATTTTCTGACATTCAAGACACAAAGTCGCCGAGGGATTTGCCCTCAGCCGCCCCTGAGATATCCTCCCTCCACAATCCTCACAGATACCGAATGTTCCCTCCGCGATTCTCCCCAGGGCCTGGTAAATTTCCCGGATCGCACGACTCTCCCTCTCATGAAGATGGAAGAAAAGGTGCTTCTCAAGTTCCCCGTTGGCCTGGTCGACAATATCCGAATTACCACCCTCCAGCCCGGGGATTTCTCCTAACCCGTGTTGATGCTCCAAAACTTGAAGCTTTTTCAAGAGGAGTGATCGGAAAGGCTGTAATTCGTTCCTCCTCATTCTTCTGCCCCCTTTTTTTGACCCTGTACAATCGGCAAAAGCAATGATCATACCAACCCCTCCACTTTGAAAAGGGCTCCACAGTACCGGCCGCTTAACTATGCGAAAGCATTCGATTCTTGAATCATCTCATAACAAAAAGGCCATCCGAAGATAGCTGCGGATGGCCTCATGGGTGTAAATTTCTTTTGCGCTTTTTACCCTTCGCGGGGTAAATTTGAGTAATTCCTATACACCTTTCTCCCCTTCCATGGATTTTTTGCTATCGCAAGGCGATCCCCTGTCGCCGGTAAAAGTACCACATCGCCATGGTGTCCCGGGTTTTTTATAGGTGGATTCTTGACAAGTTTCAATAATTTTTTCCCCAAGGGGATAAATGGATCGCAAGACGGACACCTAATCCCCATCCTGGCCCCGCGGCTCTGCTATCCTCGTCCCTGAATGAATAAAAGCCCGTCGCTTCCCTCGTAAGAACGGGCTCCACATCAACTTTACTTCCCCTGTGCTCAATTTCCTACTTCAGCTCAAAAGGGGTAGCAACCCCATATTAGCAGGTCCAAGAGTAAAGTCAATCTTTTGGGCTAATCCTTTTGATAAGAACCCGAAGTATCTGTTTCTAACTGAACTATGGATTTTCCGTCAGTCCACATCCGGTGCATGTTTCTACCGCAAATCAATACTTCTCTCTTGTCCCCCTATGATCGAAAACATCTTGAGACAGAAAAGGCAGAGCCGAACGACCCTGCCTTTGTTCTATCAGTTTCTTTCCGTGGGTTTGGAGCCGAACGACCGAATTGAGCCGTAGAAGGCAACGAAGCTGTACTGCGGTCGGCTGCAACCTCGTGGCGCACTTTGTGTTTGGAACGCCGAATAATCTGGATCATGGCTGGATGTGTTAGAAGATTGTTAGAAGATATCAAAAAATAAGGGGCACGGAAAATTGGCTAACCCCTTGAAATCATTTGGTAGCGGGGGGTGGATTTGAACCACCGACCTCCGGGTTATGAGCCCAGCCGAAAAATGGCCATAACCTATTGAAATTAAAGGATTTCCAAATTTCGTAACCCCCCCTGGTGTCCAAATAGGGACTACTGGATGTTACCTGTTTGGACCTATTTTGACAAACCGTGATGCCCGATGGACACCGATTGGAC
>CAYFXP010000520.1:0-5179 GCA_964346935.1 uncultured Syntrophobacterales bacterium | reverse complement strand
GATGGTTTGACGAGACGCTGTTCATCATAACGGCGGACCATGGGATGACGGATAAGCCCTTTTCAATCGATCTCATCGGAGAATTGAGGAATAAAGGACGCAAGGATTTGGTTGAAAATATTGCTCATCTTTACAGGGTGCCAGCGGTTGGAGGCCTCTACCTCCATGATCTGGGGAGATCTCTTATTGACGAAACCATAGAGGTTCTAAAGGAGATCGAGCATATTAAGGGTGCTTGGTATAAGTACGATCCCGATGCTCCATGGTTCATCCGTCGAGGAGCCCATGAGAGGGCACCTGATATCACGGTTGTCCCTGAATTTCGGTATCAGATCGTCCAAGAGGGGCAGACCGAACCCGTCTTTCCCGCGTATCACGGAGCACCCTATTTTTCCGATTTCAGCATTGTGATGATCTTTTCCGGTTGCGGCATAAAGCGGATGGAGGTCATCGGGGAAGATGATATTCCTCAGGACGAATTCTTATCCGATGACATGGTCCGGGGATTACCAGAGCAGACACAGATCGTACCAACGATCAAGGAGATCTTAAAGATCTGTTGAGAAGATCGTATTCAAGAGGTTTAGAAATACAACGAGTAAAATGTATAATGTTAAGCAAGAAAGGGAGGATAGAAAGATGGTGGAAGATAACATTCAGGAAATGTATCGGCGAGCAAGGAAGGCTTTTAAGGAGGTTGAATTTTGGCCTCAAGAGAGGGTCGATGAAATGGTTGCCGCGGTAGCGTGGGAGTGGCAGAAGGATGAAAACGTCAAGGCCGTGGCAAAGCTTGCGGTGGATGAGGGCGGGATCGGCGTCTACGAGGATAAGCTCAGCAAGATACGAAACAAGGTACGTGGTACTATGTGGGATTTCCGCGGCGCCAAAACCTGTGGACTGGTCAAGGAGGATAAGAAGAGGGGAATGAAGATTTACGCGAAACCAATAGGAGTGGTCGCCAACGTGGTTCCCTGTACGAATCCCGAGGGAACCGTTTGTACGGTTGGCCTTGGTCTTTTGAAGACGCGAAACGCCATGATTTGCTCCCCCCATCCGAGGACACAGAGAACCTCTTATCTTAGCGTTGAGGTCGGGAGACGGGGGCTCAAGAAAGTCGGCGCGCCTGTGGACTTGTTTCAATGTATCAAGACACCGACCAATGAAAAAACATCTGAACTTATGGCGAATTGCGATTTTGCCATGGCTACTGGCGGAGCCGCCCTGATAAAGGTGGTCTATGCTGCTGGCAAGCCCTCCCACACAGTTGGTGCGGGCAACGTCGTATCCATCGTCGATGATACCGCTGACCTAGCAGCTGCAGCCAAGAAGATCGCGCGGTCCAAGACCGCTAATAACTCCACGTCCTGCTCCTCGGAAAACGCGGTGGCCATTGAGGATACCATCTACGATGATATGATGAACGCACTGATATCGGAGGGTGGGTACCTGTGCAATGCCGAGGAGCGCGAGAAGCTGAGGAAAGGGCTGTGGCCTGATGGGAAAACGCTGAATAGGGATATCTTCGGCAGATCTGTAGACATTATTGCCGAGACTGCCGGCATCGATATTCCCGAGGGGACGAGGTTTCTGATGGTTCTGGGTGAAAAGATTGGCCCCGAGGATATGTTCTCCGGTGAAAAGCTATCGCTGGTCCTGACCGTGTGGAAATGGAGCGATTTCGATGAAATGCTCGACCGTTTGAACAGAATACTTCAGTTCTCAGGGATAGGCCATTCCGCCTCAATCCACACCAACAGGGTGGACCGCATGGAGGAGCTTGCCATAAGGGCTAAGGTAGGAAGGGTCGAGTGCAATATGCCCCACTGTTTGGTCAATACGGGAAGCTGGTATAATGGGCAACCCTGGACTGAAAGCCTGGGGTGCGGGACCTGGGCCGGCAACATGACCAGCGACAATATTAACTACAGGCATTTCCTCAATTACACCTGGCTTTCGGTTCCCGTTGAGGAATACGAGCCCACCGATGAGGAGATATTCGGGGACTATCTAAAGAAGTGGGGACGGGATTAATCTCCCAGATCCCATTTCCGAGGGAAAAGTTTGGGAAAGGAGAGGTGAGAGATGGGTAAAATTAGCATGGTCATGTTTGATCTTTCGGGAACGACGATTCACGACGATACGGGCGTGAGGGATTGTTTGCATAAGGCTGCCCAAGAGTTCGGCTTAAAAACCACCCCGGAGGAGATCCTGCTGCACATGGGGACGAACAAGATCCATCTCTATCAGTTCCTGATCGCCAGGGAGAGGGGGAAGGAGATCGACATGAAGGATTTTGAACGGATAAGGGATCCGGAAACCTACGAGCCTGCTGTGGAGGTCTTTCATCGATATGAGAAGATCATGATCGAGCACTACAGAAGGGAAGTCAAGGAGGTTCCGGGAACGTCGGATACCTTTCGTTGGTGTCATGAACATGGGATCAAGGTGGCTACGGACACGGGATTTCACCGGGAGATTACTGATGCTATCATGGAGGGTGTTGGATGGGTCCGCGATGGTCTTGTCGATCTCCCCGTAGATGTGGAGCATATTCCCGGTGAGATTGGTCGGCCAGCACCGTTTATGATCTTCTATGCCATGACTCACCTTGATGTTCAGAGTGTTCACGAGGTGATCAAGATCGGCGATACGCCGGCAGACATGCTGGAAGGCCGTAATGCCGGGTGCCGGGGTGTTGTCGGTGTTCTCAGCGGACCACGCCCCGTAACTGCATGGGGGAAGTATTGGCATACCCACGTCATCCCCAGCGTCGCGGATTTGCCCGGCCTCATCGAGAGTGAATTTCTCTAGGATAAAGGAGGCAATTGTGGAAAAGGAGATAAGAATGAAAGACACGCAATTTGCATTGGACCCGGCTGCCATTGGCCAGTACGAAAGGGAATACGTACTCCATTCATGGTCGGCTCAAAAGTCCTTTAAACCCTTTATCATTTCCAAGGCCAGGGGAAGCTGTTTCTGGGATGAAAAGGGCAAGCGATACCTCGATTTCTGCTCCCAGCTGGTCAACGTAAACGCTGGGCACCAACATCCCAAGATCATCCAGGCCATTAAGGAGCAGGCGGATAAGATCTGCTACGTGGGCCCCGCCTTCGCCAATGAAAATAGAGCTGAGCTGGGAAAGCTTCTGGCAGAGGTAACCCCCGGAGATCTCACCAAGAGCTTTCTCACCGTTGGGGGAGCCCCTGCCAATGAGGATGCTATAAAGATCGCAAGGGCATATACCGGAAGGAATAAGATCATTACCCGCTGGAGGTCCTATCACGGAGCCACCCAAGGGGCGATAGCAGCAACGGGGGATCCACGACGTCTTCCTCAAGAACCAGGAGTTCCGGGCTTTGTCAGGATTTGGGATCCCTACTGTTATAAGTGCTTCTTCCATCAGGAGTACCCCGAGTGTAACCTTCTGTGCTGTGAGCAGATACGGGAGGTGATAGAGGTTGAGGGCCCGGATAAAACAGCAGCGGTCATGGTGGAGCCCATAACGGCGAGCAACTGTCGTATCGTCCCCCCCGATGGTTATCTGCAAAGATTGCGAAAAATCTGCGACGAGTACGGAATTCTGTTGATCTTCGACGAGGTAATGACGGGCTTCGGGCGAACGGGCCAGTGGTTTGCCTGTAATAATTGGAATGTCGTGCCTGATATCATGACAATGGCAAAGGGAATCGACTCGGGATATATTCCCCTCGGCGCAACTATCGTTACCTCCAAGGTCGCGGAATATTTCGAGGATAACATCCTCTACGATGGGTTGACAAACTTGGGCCATCCCCTGGCCTGTGCTGCGGCAATCGCTGCGATCCATGTTTATCGGGAGGAGAAGATGGTAGAGAATTCTAGGGCAATGGGCGAGGTGCTCATGGCGGAGCTGGAGCGGATAAAGGAGGAGCATCCCTGTGTCGGCGACGTGAGGGGGAAGGGACTTTTCGCGGCCATCGAATTGGTCAAGGACAAGGAGAACAAGGAACGATTGGTTCCCTGGACCGTCGAGTACTATGAGAAGAAACACCCCGCTATGGGCGACCTGCTGTCCAGCCTCAGGGAGGAGGGCGTTCACACCTATGCGCGGTGGAACGTCCTCATGATCGCTCCTCCGCTGTCCATCATCGAGCAGGAGCTGATGGAAGGGTTGGGAAAGATCGACAAGGCCTTGACCATGGTGGACAAATACATTTCAACGACTTAACATTCCTTTTGCCAAGAGGGTAAACGCGACTCGACCGCTCCACGGCTCTCCAAAAGCTGGCCGACTCCCATAATAGACTACTGCTGGAGCGCCTCCGGAGGGAAGGTTTTCCTCTAGGATCTATTCATGGCAATCGCATCCTGCACGGCCTTTCTGAAAACGAAACATTCAGTTCGAGCTCTTTTTTAGGGTAATCCCCATGGGTTTTCCCTAGATTCATGACTCCCTGATTTTGATGATGCTCGCTCCACCTATGAGGGCGATAATGGAAAGGGTGATAAAAACGATATGATAGGAATGAAGCATGTCGAGAAGCATGCCTGTTAAGAACATCGCAAGCATACTTCCTAATGCCGATGCGGTATTCAGGAAGCCGGCCCCTGTGCTGGCCAAATGCCTTGGAAGCACATCCACCTCGAGGGCGAAGAACAGTGCCCCACCGAGCTGATCGAAAAAGCCAACGCACCCAAGGAGGAATATTGCCCAAACCAATTTGGTTTCATGAGAAAGGGAAAATACAAGCACGAAGATGGAGAGGAGACTCACGGCGATTAAAGGTCTTTTCCTGCCTCCCAGAAGCAAATCGCATAGAAAGCCCCCAAGCGGGTATGAAATGAGTCCTATGGCGGGATAGATACTCGAAAGGATACCTGCCCGCAGGATGTCGAGGCCAAATTTTTCGAACAAGTATGTTGGGGTCCAGACAATGATAGAATACCGGATGGCCATGAGGCAAAAATAAGCAATTCCCATAAGCCATAGGGATCTATGGGATAAGAGGATTTTCATGTCGTCTTTCAATCTGGTCCAAAAGATGTGCCCCTTATATACGTAGGGAGTCACACGCGCTGGCTCTTCTCTCGGGCTTTCCCTAACCATGAGCCAGAAGAGAAGAATGACGGCCATAATAAAGAGGGGAGGAACAATAAAAGGTATTCTCCAGCCGAATTTCTGCCCCAGCAAGGAGGAAAT
>CAYFXP010000519.1:0-1864 GCA_964346935.1 uncultured Syntrophobacterales bacterium | reverse complement strand
TTCCCTTTCGTCTTTATGCGTATATCAGTAACCATTGGGCGGATCCCCTCATCTCAGCAGGCATCAATCGGGGTTTCGGCTCAGAGTGGGTCAAGATCGGTGCCATCAAAATATTTCTCGATGGAGGCATGAGTAGCCGGACCGCTGCTGTTTTTGAGCCTTATGCGGGAGGGGGCGGTGGAACGGGAATACTGAATTACGATCAAGATGGGATCAACCGGGAAATCCAGAAATTTGATCGAGCTGGGTACCAGATATCCGTTCATGCCCAGGGAGATCGAGCTCTCGATATGCTCCTGAGGGTTTTTGGACGCGTCATGAGGAAGGGCAATCCCCTGCGCCATCATATCGTCCATGCCGGCAATTTAACCTCTTCACAGATTGAATTGGTTCAGGAATTGGGGCTTCACATTGTCAGCCAGGCCAATTTTTTCTCGCTCCTCGGCGACGGGTTCATTGAGGCCTACGGTCCGGTTAGGTCGCAAGGGCTCTATCGATTTGGAACCTTTCTAAAGCGAAAGATCAAGTTTGCCCTCTCCTCCGATTGCCCCGTGGCAGACCCTAACCCCCTTGTAGGAATTCGAGACGCCGTCTGCCGGAGGACAGCGAGCGGACAGCAAATTGGGCCCTCGGAGTGCATCACGGCTGAAGAGGCCTTTTCCCTTTACACCAGGGAGGCAGCATATTTTTCCTTTGAGGAGAAGGAGCGCGGGACTCTGAAGGAAGGGAAAACCGCTGACTTAGTGGTTCTCGACGAGGATCCGACGAAATTATCGCCTGAGGAAATCCCGAACTGCAAAGTAAAAATGACAGTCGTAGGCGGACGGATTGTTTATGGTCAATAATCGCTGAATTGGATAAGAGACACCCCAGCTAAGACGCGAGGTTCATTGTCGTGCACAATTCTCTAATGCAAGACTCTCTTTGGCTGGGAGGTGTTCTTTTTCTTGATCTCCCAAGCTTAGCCCGAGAGTCTTCCCGCCTCTGGCATCCATAATCTCACTCCCCTTTTCCGCGATATGCCTGCCGTGACTGCTGATCAGGCCCGTTATCTTACCGCACTATACTTAGCCCAATCGAATATTGGCCTCTCGTTTGACCTCGCCAAGTTCTCCTTATCTCGGTGGAGAGCTCTCAGTAAATTTCCGTAGCTCAGCACGTTCTCGAGCTCCGTTTCTAAGGGATGTTTGAATAATTTGTGGAGTCCGGGAATCCTTGAAATAGCCACATCAAGCGCATCCTCTGAATACCATATCTCCTTCCGATTAAAGTCTGAGAACGCGAAAACGACAAGCCCCTTATGCTGGGGAACTCGTTTGTTAAACTCCTTCTGAAGCTCCCACCACGGAGCTTTGTATATCTTATACGTGCCCGTGTCAGTAAGAACATGACATTGGTACTCAGCGGCCCTGACAATTCCAATTGAAAAATAGAGAATCGCCAGGATTAACAGGATTATGACGGACCAATAAGCCCATTTGCTTCTCATTCCCAAACTCCTTTTTTGTCAAAACCAGAGCTTCTTCCTCACCACCCACACCCATTACCATCGGTGAGTTAGTTACGTCTTTGCGCCCCACAAAAATTGAAAAGCCGGGCTGCCTACTCGCTTCGGCAACCCGGCTGTCTAGAAAACCTCTGAGGCCTCCCCCGCTAGACCCGTGGCTTTCCGCCCCACCCTTCCGGATGGTTTGGCCGTATCGGAGAATAAGACAGAAATAGTGGTTGCAAAGTTCGTTCCGGCATTTCAATCGTGAAGGTAATGTAGCGTAAATATTTAAAAATATTAGATTATTTTGAATAATAGGGCTGCAGGAATGTGCTATAAATCAAGGGAAACCGGAAGAAAAGGTGAGAAAAGTGC
>CAYFXP010000518.1:0-1903 GCA_964346935.1 uncultured Syntrophobacterales bacterium | reverse complement strand
AGCTGGGACCACAGTATATTATGCTGTCGGTGGATCATCTTTGCGCAGCCGTTCACCAGGTGGGTAGAGAGGGACGCGCCCGCTGCATATGCTTCAAGGATCGTATTATGGTCCGCATTGTGGTGAACCAGTCCGACCCTCACTCCTTCATTCCGTAACTTTCGTATAAACTCAATTGCTCCCCTCCTCTCGGGCGCCAGCGAAAAGAGGCCAATGTGGTGTCCCGATTTCTCCTGCCAGCGGTCGAATTCTGCTGGGTCAGGATCACGGATGAATCGTTCCATGTGCACTCCCCGGTAGCCCTCTTCGGAGGAGATATAATGACCCTCCATATGGATACAGTGGATGTGCGGCGCGGCGTTTTTTTCGATGACCTCTCTGAGGATACCGAGGTTGCGCTCAACGATGGCGGGGTCTTGAGTTATGATCGTAGGACACCACCGCGTTATCCCACGATTCTCCAGCGCCTCGTTGATTTCCGCGACCCTCTCGACTGTGAGATCCTCATCGGAGAGGTTGTACCCGAGCATTCCATTCACCTGAGTATCGAAAAGCCCGGGAGAGAGCCAGAGTTCTCCATTGCCCTCGTGTGGCTGCGAAACGGGAATAAGTTGAGCCAATACTCCATTTTTCACAACAGCCGAAAATAGCCCGCCTTTTCCCGGAATCCGACACGTCTCTTCAAAATCCACGCTTATCCTCCTAGCCTTTCAGAGCTCCCCTTACCAGGCCTGACATCAAATAGCGGGAGAAGAATACCGTAAACAGAATTGCCGGTAGTATGGCGAACACTGTTGCCGCAGACAGCTGGTTCCAGAAGATATGAAAATCCCCGAAGAAATCCGTTAAGCCCGGGGAAAGCGTCTTGGCTGCCTTCGTATTGACCAAAACGACGCCGTAGAGAAGTTCATTCCAGGCAAGCATGAAAGTAATTATGCCCACCGCGGTCAAAGCAGGCAGGACGCTGGGGAGCACCACTCTAACCAAGGCCGAAACTCGAGAACATCCGTCAATCTCTGCCGCCTCGATTAACGCATCGGGAAACTGCTCGAAAAACCCTATGATGATCCAAATGTTGAGGGGCAAGGTCAGATAGACGTATCCAGCGATCAGGATAATATGGGTATTAATCAAACCGAGAGCCCTCCCCATCACATAGAAGGGGACAAGGAGGGAGGCGGGAGGAACGGTACGGGTCAAAAGAATCAGGAGAAGCCAGATAGCCTTCCCCCTGAAAGCAAACTTTGCGAAGGCGTATCCGGCGAGCGTTGCAAAGCTGGTGGAGATGAAAACCGTGCAAACGGCGACAATTGACGAATTCCGGAGATAGTACGCAAAGGGTCTTTCCGTAAATATGTATTTGATACTTTCGAAGGTCAGCGTGTGGGGATACACGGTGGGCGGATTCAGGTAGACTTCTTCGGAGTCTTTGAGACCGGTTATGAAAATCCAGTATATGGGACCTATTGACCAAACGGTAATTACTGCGATCAGAAGTCCGAGAACTGAGCGCTGAAGTATTCTCCTGCAACGTGGAGATCCTGTTAGTTTAATCAGCCTCATTCTCGTTTTTCGCGCTGGATTACGAACCGAATCGTTACCTGTCCTCATAATCCCTTGACAACCGGATGTGAACCCCATATTATCATTCTGTTCTTTCTCTGCCAAGGGGAATTTTATGATCCTCTCCAGGGGCGCGAAGAGAAGGTTCAACGTTTACCTCTTGGTATCTCCGAGCGCAGCAACGCTCGCGCTCGTGGCCGTGTTTCCCATCCTCTACGTGGTATACCTCAGCTTTAGCGGATTCTATTACGGAAACAGAACCGGGTTCGTCGGCTTCAGGAACTACGTAAACATTCTTTCCGATCCCAATTTCTACAGTTCCCTGAAGGCCACCTTCATA
>CAYFXP010000517.1:0-9076 GCA_964346935.1 uncultured Syntrophobacterales bacterium | reverse complement strand
CCCGGCCAAGGAGATAATGGAGGACTCCGGCGATGGGCCCGCTACCTCCCTTTTTGACTTTGTAACTCCCCAAACCGCGCTCGCTATCGATGACCTCTTCGAGGTGGAAAGGGAAGGGGAGGCCTTCTGGTTCGAGGTCAACGAGAGATTCGATCGAGCCGCAGGCAAGGGCAAGAGGCCGCCACCCGATCGTTGGTATCTCCCCCTGGAGGACGTCAGATCCAATTGGCTCCCTTTGAGGAAGCTTCTCCTTGGGGAGATGGACTTCCCCCAATCAGGGCGAGCGGGGACTGAAACCCTTCGGTTCACCGTGGAATCCAACGAGGATATCAGGACGGACCTAAAGTCCCTCGAAAGGAGGGAGACCTTACTTTCCCCTCTCATGCAGCGATTGAGATCCTGGTACAAGCAGGGAAACAATATTATCATCGTGGCCCACCACTTGGGCCAAGCGGAGCGACTCCAGGAATTGTTGATGGAGTATCACCTCAACCCACAACTGGGCTCAACCCCCTTCGTCCGATGGTTGGAAGGTCGGCTTTCGCGTTTCACTGACATTACTCCGAGAACTGGAGAAGGCGACTTCATCATTCTCACCGGAGACCTCTCAACGGGTTTTCGCCTCGCCTCTATAGGTTTGGCAGTCATCGCTGAGGAGGAGATTTTCGGTCCCCGGAAGAGAATCGCTGAAGTTCACAAGAAACCAACGGATTCTTCAATTACCTCTTTCTCCGAGCTCAATGAGAACGATTATGTGGTCCATATCGACTATGGCATCGGGATATATCGGGGATTAATACGCCTGGATATTGAGGGCATAAGCAACGACTACCTCCTGCTGGAATACCTGGAAGGTGATAAGCTCTATGTTCCCGTTGATAGGATGAACCTTATACAGAAATATGTTGCCTTTGAGGATAGAGGCCCGAGACAGGATCGGTTGGGTGGATCCTCATGGAGGCGATTGAAGCGCAAGGTGAGCAAATCCATCGAGGAAATGGCAAAGGAGCTCGTCGCCCTCTATGCGGCCAGACAGGTATTCGAGGGGTTCGCCTTTTCCAAGGGAAATGGCTATTTCAAGGAATTTGAGGCCTCCTTTCAGTACGAGGAAACCCCCGACCAGTTGGAAGCCATCAGAGATGTAGTGAGGGACATGGAAAAGCCTAAACCCATGGACCGCCTCATCTGTGGTGATGTGGGATACGGCAAGACGGAGGTAGCCATCAGGGCGGCATTCAAGGCCGTCATGGACGGAAAGCAGATAGCCGTTTTAGTACCCACCACTATATTGGCTCAGCAACACTACCGGACCTTCTCAGAACGATTCCAGCATCACCCCGTTACTATCAATATCCTCAGCCGATTTAAGCGAAGGAGCGAGCAAATACAAATCCTCGAGGAACTGAAGCAGGGGAAGATCGATATCATCATTGGGACCCACCGCTTGCTTCAGAAGGATGTCGCCTTCCGGGATTTGGCATTGCTCGTCACCGACGAGGAGCATCGGTTTGGTGTCACCCACAAGGAGAGGCTGAAACAGCTGAAGAAAACGGTCGATGTGTTGACTCTAACAGCGACCCCCATTCCCAGAACTCTCCACATGGCCTTGACGGGAATAAGGGATCTCAGCGTAATCAACACTCCGCCCGAGGATAGGCTTTCTATTCGGACATTCCTGTCCCGCTTTGACCAAGATCTCATCCGCCAAGCCGTCCTCAGGGAACTCGGGCGCAATGGCCAAGTCTTCTTTGTCCACAACCGAGTCCAGAACATATCAGCCATGGCCCGATTTCTGAAACAAGTCGTCCCCGAGGCCTCTTTGGCCGTCGCTCACGGCCAGATGAGGGAGAGGGATTTGGAGAGCGTAATGCTCGCCTTCGTGCGGAAGGAATACAACCTTCTCCTCTGCACGAGCATTATTGAGTCAGGCCTGGATATTCCCACTGCCAACACCATCATTATCAACCACGCCGAGAGGTTTGGCCTTGCGGAGCTTTACCAGCTGAGGGGCAGGGTCGGCAGATCGAGGTATCAGGCCTATGCCTACCTCCTGGTTCCATCCGAAAGCTCCCTATCCGGGGTGGCCCTCAAGCGCCTGAGGGCCTTGCAGGAATTGAGCGAATTGGGGTCAGGGTTCCGGCTTGCCATCCAGGATCTGGAGATCAGGGGGGCTGGAAACATTTTGGGGCCTGCCCAATCGGGGCATATTGCGGCGGTGGGGTATGAGATGTATACTCGGCTCATGGAAACAACAGTAAGGCAGTTGAAGGGAGAAAAAGTCGAGGAGGAAATCACGCCCGAAATGAGACTTCCCTTTGCCACCTTTATCCCCGATGACTACATCCACGATCCACACCAAAGGCTTGTTCTCTACAAGCGATTGTCATCGGCAGGTTCGGAGGAGGAAATTGATGATATGAGGGAGGAGCTGCTGGATCGCTTTGGGCCTATTCCTCCCCCAGCCTCAAACTTGCTGGAGGCCATGAAGCTCAAACAGCTCTTGACCCGTTTCAGGGTGAGAAAACTCGACCTATCTGAAAAAAGGGCGGTAATCGCCTTCGACGATAGCTCGTACATTCCCCCCGAGGAAATAGTTAGCCTCGTGCAGCGGAACAGCAATCGATTCACATTCACGCCCAGTTTCGAATTGATTGTCTCCCCGTCCAAGGCGGGGTGGAAGGAGGCCCTCGCCGAGACCAAGAACACTTTGGAGAGGTTGACCAGATATGCTCAACCCCGGGAGATTCAATCGAGCTCCCTCATGCCGGAGGGAATCCGATAAATAAAGCCCCCCGCTCCGGAAGCCATGATTCTCCCCGGGCTCTGTGGGACTGAAAGAGCAGGTCGTCATCGCCCAATACATCGTGGAGGAAGAGAGAGATGAAGCTCTCCCGAAAGGAAATGAAAACCCCGTGGGCGAATAGAGGATTCCTCCATAGGGGGAATAGAATTCACGGTTTGTCCGGTTTTGGTCCAATTTTTTGGATAGTGCTATTGATAGCCCTTTGCACCATGGGATGTCAGAGAGAAGATAGAAATCTTCCTTCGGGGGTTCTCGCCCAGGTGAATGAAGAAATGATCACCCTGGAGGAATTCAATAACGAACTGCAGGATATTAAGCTGGAACACGGAAAGCTCCCGGAGGACAGGGAATCTCTCGACCAGTTGAAAACCGCCTTTCTGGACCAGATCATCAACAGGAAGCTCATCTTAGGAGAGGCTAAGCGCCTGGATATCCGTGTATCGGAGGAGGAGATCAATAAGACCATTTTGACCCTAAAGAGGGATTATGCCAGGGGGAGCTTCAAGGACATGCTCCAGGCCCGAGGAATGAATTTCCGCCAATGGAAAAGACGATTGACGGAGAAACTCCTCGCAGAGAAGGTTATCCACACCCTTGCGCAATTCAATGCCCCCATCGAGGATAAATTGGTGAAGCAATACTATGAGGAGCACATCGAGGAATATTCCTTTTCCGAGCAGGTGAGGGCAAGGCAGATCGTGGTGGCTACGGAAGACGAGGCCAAGGAGATTTTGAGGAGGTTGAGGAAGGGAGAGGATTTCAAAAAACTGGCCAGGGAAAAATCGATGATGCCAGAAAGGCTCTATGGCGGGGACCTGGGATTCTTCTCTCGGGGTGAAATGCCCGAGGCCTTCGATGAGGTATTTTCCCTCAAGGTAGGGAAGGTCAGCAAAGTCATCAAGAGCCCCTATGGATATCATGTCTTCAAGGTCGAGGAGAAAGTCGAAGCCAAGGTTCGAGAATTTGATGAAGTCAAGGATGAAATCGCGCATAAAATTCGAAGGGAAAAGAGCGAGCAAATCTACTATGACTGGCTTTCAGGGTTGAGGGCCAAGGCCACGATAAGGATCAACAAACAGTTATTGGAATATACTCACTGATATATGCGAAAGCCCACGTTATCCATCATCATCCTCCTCATCATTGGCCTGTCCAAGGGGACTTGTGGGGCGGAGGTCATCGATAAGATCGTAGCCGTCGTCAACGGCGAGATCATCACCTTTTCTGAATTGGCAGGGTATCGTTCAAAACCGCAAACCGGCTCCGAGGCTACCCTTAATCCAAGGGAGGAACAGGCGAAAATCCTCGATCGCCTTATCGAGGAGAAGCTCATCGATCAGCAGTGCAGGAAACGGGCAATAAGGGTATCCGCAAGGGATATCGAAGAGGCCATCGAAGACGTAAAGAGGCGAAATGCCATAACCGAGGAGCAGCTGAAAACGGCTTTGAGGGCGGATGGTTTGAGCTGGGAGGATTACCAACAGGAGTTGAAAAAACAGATCATGAGGAGCACATTGATTTCTCGCGTGATCAGGGAGGACTTTAGCCTCGACGACGAGACGCTCAAGACATTCTACGTCCAACACATCAAACGATTCACGGAGCCCGACCGAATACGGGTTAGCCATATCTTGATCATGATCCCTCAGAATGCCGATGACCTCCTGACGGAAGCGCTTCTTCATAAGGCGGAAATGATCTTAGAGAGGGTCCGCCGGGGAGAGAATTTTGGGGAACTTGCCCGTTTATACTCCGATGATGCATCGGCAAAAAACGGGGGCGATTTGGGGTTTTTCAAAAGGGGAGAGCTCCTGCCGAAACTTGACCGGATCGTATTCACCATGCAACCTGGGGAGTTCGACGGCTTAGTTCGAACGAAGATAGGGTTTCACATTGTCAAGGTCACCGAGAAAAAAGAGGGACAGATCATTCCCTATGAGGAGGTGATGGAGAAGGTAAAGGATCAGTATATCGAAGAGGAGTCTCAGAGACGATTTAAGGATTGGCTCCAAAAGCTTAAGGCAGAATCCTTCATTGAGGTGAAACTATAGTTCAACCGGAGCGGTCAAATAACCCTCGGCAGTGAACCTCACCGAATCGGCTGTCTCAAGGGCGATTAAGTCACGAGGAAATCGACAGCTATGTCCCTACCCATCATCGGCATCACCATGGGCGATCCCGTTGGAATCGGGCCGGAGATCATAGTCAAGGCCTTGGCCCGAGAGGAGGTATCGGCTCACTGCAGGCCATTGGTTTTCGGTGACGCCAATGTCCTAACGGAGGCCATCAAGCTGCTCAGTTCTCCGTGCGATATCAACCCAGTTGGAACCGATGACGAGATAAGGGGGACACCGGAAAGAATTGACCTTATAGAACTCAGCCATATCGATCTCAACGGATTTCGATTCGGAACCGCCAAAAAGCCCTATGCAGCTCACGTCATTCGCTATCTCGAGACGGCTCTCTCCTTCGCAATGGACAGAAGGATTGAGGGGATGACGACATGCCCCCTCAATAAGGGATCCCTCAATGCTGCAGGATATCCCTTCACCGGACATACTGAGTTTCTGGCCAATCGAACTCACAGTCCTCGAACGGTCATGATGCTGGTATCACCAGGGCTGAAAGTAGCCCTGGTGACAACCCATTGCGCCCTGAAGGATGTCCCCCGTTTGATCACCCGGGAAGGGATTGTGGCTACCATAAGGATCACACGCCATGCCTTGAGGAACTCCTTCGGGATACCAAAACCGAAGCTGGCCGTGGCATCCCTTAACCCCCATGCCGGGGAGGATGGGTTGTTCGGTGATGAGGAGGAGGCCATTATCATTCCAGCCATCCATGGATGCAGGAGGGCAGGCTTAACCGTCGAGGGGCCATTGGCCAGTGACTCCCTCTTCCACTTCGCCACAGGAGGGGCGTACGATGCCGTGATCTGTATGTATCACGATCAAGGCCTGATCCCCATCAAGTTGACGGGGTTCAAAAAGGCTGTCAACCTGACCCTGGGATTGCCCATCATCAGGACCTCTGTCGACCACGGCACCGCCTATGACATAGCGGGAAGGGGAACGGCCGATCCATCGAGCCTTATCGAGGCCATTATCCTCGCGAGCGAGATGGCACGCGGGAACGGAAAGAATATTGACAATGCCGTGTAATTGGGCTATGAGGATATTGTGAAAATTGTCTCAAGAGGAGGCCAAGGTGAAGATTGTGGCATGCATTAAACAGGTTCCCGATACGACCGATGTAAGGATCGATCCGGAAACCCGAACCCTCGTTCGGGAAGGGGTGGAGAGCATTACCAATCCTTTCGATGAATACGCGGTGGAAGAGGCCCTTCTGGCCAAGGAGGAATACGGAGGGGAGGTTCACGTCATCACCATGGGTCCTCCCCAGGCCGTTGAGGTGCTCAAGAATGCCTTGGCCGTGGGGGCGGATCACGTCTATCTCCTGTCAGATAAGACCTTTGCGGGATCTGATACATGGGCAACGGCTTACACCCTTGCCCATGCCATTAAGAAAATTGGGGAAGTGGATTTGGTGATCTGCGGAAAGCAGGCAATCGATGGGGATACGGCCCAGGTTGGACCGGGAGTTGCGACTCAGTTAGGCATACCTCAATTGACCTATGTCTCAAGGGTCCGAGAGATCGACCTGCAAAACAAGAGGATTGTGGTGGAGAGAATGCTGGAGGATGGAAAGGAAATCACTGAATCCTCTCTTCCCGCTCTCATAACCGTGGTTAAGGATATCAATGAACCCCGGCTTCCCTCGCTCCTTGGCATTAAGAAGGCGGCCAAGGCCGAAATACCAACCTTGACCGCCTCGGATTTGCCCGTGGATAAGTCGAAGTGTGGTCTTGAAGGCTCCCCAACCGAGGTTGTCCGAGTCTTTACGCCTGAACCAAGGGGAGGTGGAGAGGTTTTGGGGGGGGAACTGAACGAGACTGTTCCCCTCTTGGCAGATAAACTGATGGAGGCGAAGGTAATTAAATAGGGAGGAGCGGATGGCCAGATTATTGATCGATGAAGAGGCGTGTACCGGGTGTGGTGCTTGCGTGGAGGAATGTCCCTATGGAGCCCTGGCGATGAAGGGCGATGTGGTAACGGTCAACGAAAAGTGCACCTTTTGCGGCGCCTGCATTGATGTCTGTCCAGTCGAAGCCCTCTCGCTGGAAAAGGAGGAAAAAGAGGCCGAAGGTATCGATATCAGCGAGTACAAAAACGTCTGGGTATTCATCGAACACAAGGGGGGAAGAATCGCCAATGTAAGCTTGGAGCTTCTCGGTGAGGGGAAAAAGCTGACCAATGCCTTAGGTTGCAAGTTGTGTGGAATGCTCATGGGCGATGGAGTAGGCCACTATGCTCAAGAAACCATAAAATATGGGGCAGATATGGTGTACCTAACCGAAAGCCCCGTTTTAAATGAATACAGAACGGACTCCTATGCGGCGGGAGCCGTGCATCTGATAAAGAAATACAAACCCGCCATCGTGATCTTCGGGGCCACCACGCAGGGACGGGACTTCGCTGGAACCGTGGCCACCACGATATACACGGGACTGACGGCGGACTGTACGGGACTCGATATCGACCCCGAGACTACATTGCTGAGACAAACCCGCCCCGCCTTCGGCGGCAATATCATGGCCACCATACTCTGCCAGAGGCATAGGCCCCAAATGGCCACGGTACGGCCAAAGGTCTTCGCCATGCCGGAAAGGGACGATTCCAGGGCGGGCGAGGTCATTCGGGAACAGTTACCCATTGGCGAAGATCAGGTGAGGACTAAGATTCTGGACTTCGTCCAGGTAGCTGAAACGGTAAACCTCGTGGATGCGGAGATCATCGTTTCCGGCGGAAGGGGATTGGGAGGGAGTGAGAACTTCGCCGTTATCCGCGAGCTCGCAGAACTCCTAGGAGGGGCAGTGGGCGCATCCCGCGCAGCGGTGGATGCAGGGTGGATTCCCTATGAGCACCAAGTCGGCCAGACGGGTCGAACCGTGAGGCCCAAGATCTACATCGCCTGTGGAATCTCCGGCTCGATCCAACATCAGGCCGGGATGAAGACGTCGGAAATCATCGTCGCCATCAATAAGGACCCGGAGGCTCCCATCTTCAAAATCGCCACCTACGGTATCGTGGCTGACCTCTTCCAGGCTGTCCCCATGTTGACCCGGGAATTTAGAAGCCGCCTGGGCCGGTAGGACTATTTCTGCTGGAGCCCAAAGTATGCAAGTAAAAGAAAACCCTTGATTTTTTGGATTTCTTCGATCATAATGGTCTCTGAATGGATTAAGAAAAAACAGAGGAACATATGATTGTTGAATGCGAAACCTGTCAGACTAAGTACAACATAGAGGATTCGAAGATTACGCCCCAAGGGGTGCGGGTCCGGTGCTCAAAGTGCAAACAGGTCTTTTCCGTTAAGCCTCCGCCGCCTTCTCCGCCTCCCCCACCCACTCCGGAGCCGGCGGGGGAAGATTTCCTCCAGGATTTCGAGTCATTTGAGAAATTTCACAAGGACTTGATGGAAACTCCCGGCATGGAGGCAGAGTCGCCCAAGGACGAGGAAGGCCTCTTTGAGAGGGGGGAATTTGACCAGATTTTCCAGGAAACGGGTCAGGTACCTCCTTCGGAGGCTCCGGGCCATGCAGAACTCCCCACCGAGGAATGGCCAGGGCCGGTTCCTGACGAGCAGAGAGGGACGGAATTCATGGAAGGGGAGATGGAACCCCCCACCTTTGACATGAGCGGTTTGGAAGAGGGTCTAAAGGAGAGGGAATACCCGAAACGGCCATTGGGAACCCGCGCGAAGAGGAAGACATCCTGGCCCTTCGTGTTGATCGGCATTCTGGTCATTGTTGCCCTCGGAGGATACTACCTCTGGAGCGAGAAAGGGGTGAAGTTCAGTATCCCTTGGGATATCCAACCCTTTCTCAAGTCCATCCCTGATAAGGTCCAATCTCTCGTGGATGGTGTAAGGGGTATAGAGAGGGGAAGCCTGAGTTTTTCCGATCTGGAGGGCTATAAGGATACCATCGGGAAGGTCTCCGTCTTCGTAATAACGGGCAAGGTATTAAACGATACGAACAAAACCAAGAGGCACGTGAGGATTAAGGCCATCCTGTTAGATAACGAAAACAAGATATTGGATGAGAAGCAAACCCTGTGCGGCAGCTATTTTACCAAGGAGGACCTCAGGAAACTTCCCCCTCGTTTCGCAAGGAGTAACTTCAGGATCCGGCCGATGCCGAGCAAGATGCGG